>JBHELU010000198.1:0-6867 GCA_046262955.1 Actinomycetota bacterium
AGGTTGGAGTGATGCTCCATCTCGGTCACGAGGATCTCGTCACCTTCGTGCACGTTGAATCGGCCCCACGAGAACCGAACGAGGTTGATCGACTCGGTCGTGCCCTTGGTGAAGACGATCGTTCGGGGACCGCGCGCTCCGATGAACCGCGCGCATGCTTCGCGAGCCCCTTCGTACGCTGCCGTAGCCAATCCACCGAGCTCGTAGATGCCGCGATGGACATTGGCGTTCTCGTGCTCGTAGAAGTGAACTATCCGATCGATGACCTGGCGCGGCCGCTGAGACGTCGCAGCGGAGTCCAGATAAACGAGACGCTTGCCGTGCGCGGTTGTCTCGAAAATTGGGAAGTCTTTGCGGATTACCTCTGCGTCTAGTGCCACGTTGTGCTCATTCTCGACCTCTTGCTAGGAAGCGTCTTCGATTTCCTGAACTTCGGCGATCTCATGTTCGGAAAGGCCTAGTTCTTTGCCTACGCCAGCGTATCCCTCGGCTTCGAGTCGTTCGGCTAGCTCGAACCCGCCGGAAGTCACGATCTGGCCCGCCATCAGGACGTGAACTACATCCGGTCGGATGTAGTTCAACAGTCGCTGGTAGTGCGTGATCAAAAGGATTCCCACTTCCGGGCTTGCGAGTTTGTTCACACCTTCGGACACGTGCTTCAGCGCGTCGATGTCCAATCCGGAGTCCGTTTCGTCCAGGATCGCGAGCTCTGGCTCGAGAACGGCCATCTGCAGGATCTCGTTGCGTTTCTTCTCACCACCGGAGAAACCTTGGTTCACGTAACGATCGACTAACTCCGTAGGGATCTCCAAGAGGTCAACTTTCTCCTGGAGGTATATCCGGAACTGCATCGCCCCCTTGGTCTTGTCCGAGTAGATCGCGTTGTATGCGGTGCGTAAGAAGTTGACAACCGAAACGCCAGGCACTTCCGTCGGGTACTGGAACGCAAGGAAGATGCCTCGCTGGGCCCGCTCGTCGGGAGCAAGGTCGAGGATGCTCTCGCCGTTATAGGTGACCTTGCCGCCGGTGACCTCGTATCCGGGTCGTCCCGTAAGGACGTAGGCGAGCGTCGACTTGCCCGAGCCGTTCGGGCCCATGATTGCGTGGATCTGGCCTTTGTCGAGCTCGAGGTTGAGACCCTTCAGGATCTCGCGGCCCTCGACTTCGACATGAAGGTCCTCGATCACCAACAACTTGTCACTCACCGTCAGCTCACCTCTCGATCGTCATGCGAGGGCCGACCAGAACAAGATCGCCCTCGAGCTTTACTTCGTATGCCGGTTCGGGTTTCGTCGCGGGCAGGATCCGAACGCCGCCGTCCACCACGTTGAAGTGGGAACCGTGCAGCGGGCACTCGACCTCGAGCTCATCGGGATCGAAGTCACCATCGGTGAGATACGCCTCTTCGTGAGTGCACACGTCGCCGATTGCAAAGATCTCGGTCCCAACCCGGTAGAGCCCGACGAGGTCCCCCTTGTAGACGACCTGCTTCATGCCGCCATCGGGGATCTCATCGAGCTTCGCGACACTTTCGTAATCGGACATCAGACCGCCACCTCGAGGCGTTGCTCGCCTTCGACCTTGGTAGCGATCGCATCGGAGAGTTCGTCGCGAACCGCCGCAACGCGGATCCGGTCCAGGACTTCGCCGAAGAAGCCGAAGACCACCAGCTTCTGCGCAGTGACGCGGTCGATGCCGCGGCTCATCAGATAGAAGAGGTGCTCCTCTTCTACGGGCGACACCGTTGCACCGTGCGTGCAGCGGACCTCGTTCGCTTCGATCTCGAGCTGCGGGATCGAGCGGGCCATGGCCTCATCCGAAAGAACCACGTTGCGGTTGGCTTGATACGCGTCGGTACCCTGCGCAAGGCGCGCCACACGGATCAGTCCCGAGTATTCCGAGCGGGACTGCTCCTTCAGGGCGCCTTTGTAGAGCAGGTCCGACGTGGCGTGCGGCGCGTCGTGCGATTGCAACGTGCGTTGTGCGAAGTGTTGATCCCTGTCGGCGAAGTAGAGACCGAGCATCTCCGAGAAGCTCCCCTCACCTTTAAGGACCGACTCGACCTGAGTCCGGGCGAACGTCGAGCCCAGGTTCACAGCCAGGCTTCTGACCGTTGCATCTCGATGTCCGGTGAAGCGCTGCGTTTGGAAGTGGCTGACGTTGCGACCCCAGGTTTGC
The DNA here is from genome assembly GCA_046262955.1 of Actinomycetota bacterium. Taxonomy (GTDB): domain Bacteria; phylum Actinomycetota; class CADDZG01; order CADDZG01; family WHSQ01; genus JALZGD01. The sequence continues at coordinate 2,179 of JBHELU010000198.1, forward strand.
AGCGAGATGTAGTTGACGGTTGCCCCGCTGCGCGCTTCGACCTCGACGACGCTCGAGCTAAGCGCGGGGTCGTCCGCGTCCTCGGACGAAAAGCGATCGACGAATGTGAGCGCGGCCTGTGACTCGACCACGATCGTCGTGTGCGGGAAGGTCGAACCTCCGCCGGCGACCCGGCGCGCTACTTCGATCGGCAGCTCGACCTCGACCCCTTTGGGCACGTAGACGAGAACGTCGTCCGAGTGGAACGCCGCATGGAGGGCCGTGAATCGGTGCTCGTCGACGGCCACGTCGGTGAAGAAGTGATCTCTGAGCAACTCGGGATGGGCGCTTGCGGCCGTCCGAAAGCTCTCGACAATGACCCCTTTGGCGGCTAGGTCGGGGGGCAGGTCGAACTCCGTCGCCACGGGCACGGGGGCCGCGAAGCGATCGAAATCGAACCCGCGGACGTCGACGTAGCGCCACTCCTCGCCCTTGGGGTCGGGGTCGTCGAGCTTCTCGAAGACGTCGAGGGCGTGGAGCCGGCGCTCGGCCAGCCAGCCGGGTTCGCCTACGGCGGCAGACAGCTCTTCGATCGATGCGCGTGTCAGACCAGAGGCCATAGGGGGGAAAACCATCCTTTTCGGGGGGTATCGCCTTCAAAGATATCAACAGTTAGGTTGCCCTAACCTTCCCGACTCAGCTGAGGGCTAAGTCGGCCAGGCGTTCGCCTATCAGTGGCGCGAATTTGAAGCCGTGCCCGCTGCAAGGCGAGCCCACCACGATCCCGCCGTGACGCTCTAAGACGAAGTGCTCGTCGTCGGTGTTCGTGTAGATGCAGGTCTCCGTAACAACGGGGCTCGGGTCGACGTCCTCGATCCGCCTAGTCACCCAGTCGACGACTTCAGCAACGGCGGCCGGTTCGACGGTCCCTTCGGTTTCCGGGTCGGTTGTCGGGCCTGCGATGTGGAACCCGGTCCTGATGACATCGTCGCCGTAGCCGAGGGACGGCAGCGCAAATGCGGCCGGGCTCCCCCATTCGACAAGGGGCAACGGCGGGCCGGGGGCCTTTAAGTAGACGATCGTCTCAAGGGATGGGGATACGTCGAGCTCGATGCCGGCGCGCTCCAGTAAGGGCTTTGACCACGCCCCCGCCGTAACGACACAGACGTCGGCACGGATCTCTTCATCGTCCACTTTGAGAACGACACCGTCCGAACGGTCCACTAGCTCGGTGACTCGCCGCTGCTCCTCGATCGCTGCCCCACGCTCGCGCGCCGATTGCACGAATGCATTCCACGCTCGATCGGCTGCGATCAAAGCGGCATCGGGTTGGTAGAGGACCTCGTCTTGGGGATCGAACTTCACGGTGGGCCAACGGCGGCGCGCTTCGCCTCCATCGAGCATCTCAAAAGTCGCCCCGCATTGCGTCAGGGCGGCGACATTCCCATCGATCCCGGCCCCCATGTCGAGGCCACCGGTGGTCGTAAAGAAAGGTTCGTCCGCCTCGCTCTCCAATCCACGCCACATCGGGAGCGCTTGTTGCGCCATCTCGACGTACTGAGGTGCGCGATAGCTGAAGCGAAAGATGCGAGCAGGCCCATGGCTGGAACCTCGATCGTGTCCGACTTCGAAACGTTCGAACGCGACAACGTTCGGGCCGCGCCGAGCCAGGCTGCGGGCGGTTGCAGCGCCCATCACGCCACAACCAACTACGGCGACGTCAAACCTTCGCATGGAGGGGAGTTTAGAGGCGCGCCGTCGCGCAGCGAGCTACTGGTTCGAGAAGATGATCTCGCGGATCTGCTGGTCGAGCGCGTACTGCTGATCTTCCAGCGCACGCGTCGGTTCGTCCGCGGTTCCTTGCAAGACCTTGTCCGCAAGTGCAACCGACCGCTCGTTGATCCCGCCGTAACCGATCAACGCGTAGGCGCTTCCGGCATCGGGGATCTGCTTCCACTCGACGGGCATCGTGGTGCATCCGACACAGAACGGATTGGCACCCGGCCCGAACTCGGTGTGGTCCGGCGGCCGAGGGTCGCCCGCCCAGTGGATGTCCCCGTCGTCCTTGCCTTCCGCGGGACGAGCCTCAGCAGTGTGGAAGTACACATTCTTCAGTTCGTCCATCGTGAACTTCCCATCCGCAAGCGGTCCCCTGGAGACGAGACCGACCGGGCCTTGGGCGACGACGCCGTCGTGCCAGCCGGTCGACGTATCACCGAGGATCTCCCGCGCTTGTTTGATGATCGCTGCCGCGCCACCCGCTGCATATGGGGAAGCAGCACTCGTGCAGCAGGCCTCTGGGTCGGGCTTCATCGGTCCGTTGTCGTGGAAGTTCGCCGCGTAGCCCGCGTATGCGTCGGCAACGACATGTGGCGGAGCACCGGCCCACATAGTCATCTTTCCGTTGTCGTCCCCGCCCACGATCACGACTCCCGGAGCGGCAGTGGAAAGGACATACGTCGGCGTCGGCGCGAACCCGGTGGCAAATGCCGTGCCGTTCCCCGACGCAACGAGAGTCAGCATCTTCTTGGCTGCTTCCTTGAAGGCTCCGCCGACCGTCGGGATGGGGGCCGGAGCGAGGCTGAGCCATGAGTTCGTTTGAACGTCGATCCAGCCTTGGTCGGCAGCCCATTTGACGCTCGAGGCTCCGAGGCCCTCGACTTCTACGATCTTTGCATCCGGATCGAGCGAGTGAGGATCACCTGCGACGCGCGACGCCGTCATCGTGCCGTGGCCGAGGTCGTCGAGGATCCGGTGCTCCTGGCAGTCGCCTTGGAACTCTCCCTCGACGACTGGGATCTGCGTCACGTTAGGACAGTCGGTACCGCCGGCACCGAGCGAGATCGCGCCGATGATCCGGGTACCCGGGATCCAGTAGAGCTTGCCGGGCTCGACCCGTGCCCAAACGGCCGCATCTTTCTTCAGCGCCTCGTCATAGGGAAGGTTCAGATGGATGTGCAGCGCCTGCGTCCCTTTGGGGTAGCCGGGGATGTAGGTCGCGGGATCCTTGAACGCCTCGGGCGAGTTGTCGCGGAAGGCGATGCTGTAGGGGTTGATGCCGCTGTCGATGATCGCGACGACGGTGTGAACCTGGGGGGCGGCTTTGGCGTTCGCGGCCACCGGGACCATTGCCGGAGCGACGGTCGCCACCACCAGGCCCGCAAGCAGAGCCACAAAGAAACTTCTTAGCCCGCGCATCACCCGGACTATTCGCCGCCCACTCGGGCACTCCTTCCGACCAGCACCTTTTGGGATCGGCGCCTGTCTTAGCCTCCCTGGGGTTTTGAAACCGCCTTCAGACACTTGTCGCCGCCCGCTTTGGTGGCGGGGGCAAGCGCGCGGAACGTGCCGTTGTCACCGGCCGTCAGGTCGTAAGCACCCGACTTGTTGGTGTGGCCGGAGTCCACGGTCTTCCATTTCATGCCGTGCTCTTTCTGGAGCTTGACCGGAACCTTGCTCCGGCATGCGTTGAAGTTGTCCTTCACCGACACCTTGCCCGACGCCGACCGATGCTTGATATCAAGCGAGATCGTGCGCGCATCCTTCTTCTGGGAGGGAGGTGGCGTCGAGAGCGGCGAAGGCGGTGTCGAGATTGGATAAGACTCCGAGTTGGAATGCGGGTCCGGCCGCGCCAGCTGGAAGTCGGCAGCGCTGTCGTTCGTGTCGTCTTCCTCCTCGAGCATGTTCGGATCTCTTCCGCCCGAGATCTTGCGCTGCATCGCGATCCCCGGTGGGATACCCGTATTCGGCGCGAACGGGTTGCCGGCGTATCTCGGGGGCCCCTGGTAGTTGCCCCACGACACGCAGTCGACCGGCGGCGGCTCGTCAGTCACCCAGCAGATCTTTCCCCCACTGCGCGGCACGACAGGCGTCATCGCCAGATCTGCAGTCACGTTGAATTCCGATTCAGCTTCGGGCGTAGCAAGCAGGATGTACGCCTGGTTGGCGCCGTAAACGATGCCAGGGAATGTGAAGTCTCCGACGTCCTTCCCGGTCGCGTCGTAAACCGTCAGCGTGTGCCCCGCGAGCAAGATCTCTTGGGGTGAGTACATCTGCAGCTCGATGTACTGCGAAGTGGGATTAGTCGTGGAGCCGGCGTAAACCTCGCGCACCTTTATGAGGTGAAAGGTAGCCGCAGCGGGCGGAGCCGATACCGCGAGCAGCCCCGCGGCCAGTGACAGGACTACGGCAAGATAGAGCGTGCTCTTCTTCACCCAGGCCCTCCCTGGAGACGGCAGGGTCGTCTCTAGCCCGCGCATCACTCGCAACTATTCGCCGTCGGCCCGGACGGTCCTCCCAGCAGGGTGTTCGCTAGCTCCCTTGGGGTTTTGAAACCGCCTTCAGACACTTGTCGCCGCCCGCTTTGGTGCCGGGGGCCACGGCTCGGAATGTGCCGTTGTCACCGGCCATCAGGTCGTAAGCACCTGACTTGTTGGTGTGGCCGGAGTCCACGGTCTTCCATTTCATGCCGTGCTCTTTCTGGAGCTTGACCGGAACCTTGCTCCGGCATGCGTTGAAGTTGTCCTTCACCGACACCTTGCCCGACGCCGACCGGTGCTTGATATCGACACTGATCGTGCGCGCGTGCTTCTTCTGAGTGGGGGGCGGAGACTCCGATGGCGAGGCTGTGCCGTTCGCGTGTGGGTCCGGTTGCGCTAGCTGGAAGTCCGCGGAGCTGTCGTTTGTGTCATCGCTTGCATCGAGGCTGCT
>JBHELU010000199.1:0-4181 GCA_046262955.1 Actinomycetota bacterium
GCCCGGCTTCGGCGAGTATCCGGGTCCTTCATCGAAGCATCGATGGACCTGGGTGCGAACGGGTGGCAGACATTCCGCTACATCACGTTACCGAGCACCGCCACTGCCCTCGTCGCCGGAGCCTTGCTCGCATTCGCGCTCTCATTCGACGAAGTGATCGTGACCACGTTCACGGCCGGCGCGCAGACGACGTTGCCCCTATGGATCTTCGGCGCCATCCGACTGGGACAGCGGTTGCCCGAGGTGAACGTCGTCGTGTTCTTCATCATCCTGATCACGATCGTCCCGGTAGCGATCGCGTCGCGCCTCACCGGTCCGGGCAGCGTCAGCCGAGCACCTGCAGGAGCGATCGACCCGAACTGACCTCGAACGGCTACCGGCCGATCAAGCGCCCCAGTAGCTCTGCGCGCTTAGCCGGTCTTCGGGTCCGACGCTCCGCGCGGTCGGCGCTTCCCATCGCTTTGAGCGCGAGGTTGATGCCGAGCCACCGCAACGGCTCGACCTCCCAATCGCGCGAGGTGTGACCCGCCCACGGGAGCCGGGTGAGCTCCGTGTCGCGTTCCAGGATCAAGTCGGCAAGCGTCCGGCCGGCGAGGTTCGTCGTCGACACTCCGTCGCCGACGTAACCCTGGGCCCAGGCAATCCCGGCGGCGCGATCGATGCCCACCGAAGTGAACCAATCGCGCGGGACCCCGAGCGGGCCGCCCCAGCGGTGAGTGATGCGGGCGTCCTTAAGCTGAGGGAACAGCTCGACGAGAACGCGCTCGAGCTCTGCGAAAACGCGGTGATCTTTGTCGAACGAGTCATCGACGCGGGAGCCGAAGTGATACGGCGCTCCTCTTCCGCCGATCGCGATGCGATCGTCGGCCGTCCGCTGCGCGTAGATCAGCAGATGGCGGCCGTCGGTGATGGTCTCGTAGCCGCTCCATCCGATCGCGTCCCACAACCGTGCCGGAAGGGGTTCCGTCGCGATCATCAACGAATAGAGGGGAACGAGAGCCCGGCGGTGCTGCGGGAGCCTCGCCGTATAGCCCTCGGTCGCACGCACGATCGTCCGTGCATGCACTTGCCCCCGGTTCGTGACGATCGAGCCCGATGCGATCGCGCCGGCATTCGTTTGCTCGTAGATCGTGGCTCCGCGGCCTTCGACCGCTCGGGCCAGCCCACGCACCAGCCGGGCCGGGTCGATCGCGGCGCAGTGGGGGGTGAACGCGGCTCCCGCAGCACCGGCCACACCCACTCGCTCGCGCGTCTCGATCGCGTCCAGCCATCGATAGTCGTCGGCGGTCAATCCCCAGCGAGACGCGTCCTCGACCTCGGCACGCACCCTTCTTTCGTGCGCCGGTGACGTCACCAGAGTGAGCGTGCCACCGCGGCGCCAGCGAGCGTCGATGCGCTCGCGACTGAGCACACGTTCGAACTCATCGAGTGTCGCGATCATCTCTCTTTGCATGGCGATCGCCGCATCTCGGCCATAGACCATGGCAACTTTGTGGTTGCCCGGCGCGAACAACGCGGAACACCACCCACCGTTGCGGCCGGACGCTCCGAAACCGGCGACCTCTTGCTCGACGATCGCGATCTTCAACGTGGGTTCAGCGACCAGCAGGTAGTAGGCGGTCCACAGCCCTGTATAGCCGGCACCGACTATGGCAACGTCGACATTCACGTCGCCATTCAGGGGGGGTCGCGGAGTGATGCTTTCTTCGAGTCCATCGAACCACAGGCTCGCGCTGCGGTAATCCCTCACGTAACGACGCTAACAGCCACAGCCGGCATGCCTCCCGGCAACTAGGATGAGGCGATGGCTACCAAACTCGATGCACTCGCAACCCAACTGACCGAAACAGAGATCCTCCGCTACGAAGAACGGACCAAGAGATCGCGCGCGATGTTCGACAGAGCAGCGCGGGTCATGCCGTTCGGTGTGACGTCTTCATGCCAAGCAGGCGACCCGTACCCGATCTACATCCGCTCGGGGCTGGGGAGCCGCGTCACGGACATCGACGGAAACGAGTACATCGACTATCACAACGGATTCGGTTCGATGGTCGTGGGTCACTCGCACCCCAAGGTACGCGCCGCTATCGAGAAAGCGGCCGCGTCCGGAACTCACTTCGCCGCTACAACCGAAGACGGCGTCAAGCTCGCTGAGGAGCTCACCCGCAGATTCGGGATCGACAAGGTGCGCTTCACGAACTCCGGGACAGAAGCGACCATGGATGCGGTCAGGCTCGGCCGCGCGGCATCGGGCAAAGATGTGCTGCTGAAGATCGAAGGCTCGTACCACGGGCACCACGACTCGGTCATGTATTCGGTCGTTCCCACCATGGACTCGAGCGGTCCTACCGAGCGGCCGTGCACCGTTCCGTTCTCGCGCGGCATCCCCGCCGAGACCGCGAACGCGACCAAGGTTGTGCCGTTCAACGACATCCCCGCTCTCGAGCAAACGCTGGCGGAGAACGACCAGATCGGCACCTTGATCATGGAGCCGGTCATGATGAACATCGGAATCGTCCTGCCGCAGCCCGGCTATCTGCAGGCCGTTCGGGACATCTGTACGCGCCGCGGCGTGGTGTTGATCTTCGACGAGGTCAAAACTGGCGTGACGATCGCGGCAGGCGGCGCAACCGAGCACTACGGCGTTCAGCCGGACCTTGTTTGTCTGGCCAAGGCGATCGGTGGAGGAACTCCGATCGGCGCGTTCGGGGGCAAGGCCGAGATCATGGACGAGATCGAGAACGGGGTCGCCGCGCTCGGGACATTCAACGGGAATCCGTTATCGATGGCGGCGGCACTCGCGACGCTGACGGAAGTCCTGACGCCCGACGCATACGGCCACTTGCGCCGGCTGGGAACGCGCCTGGCGTCCGGCTCCGAACAGGTGCTGCGCGAGGCGGGCATTCCTGCGGTAGCGACCGACCTCGGGTGCAAGGGCTCGATCACATTCAGAGACAAGCCGCTCGAGCGTTACCGCGACTTCCAGGACGTCGATGACTCGCTATTCGACGCCTACTGGTACTGGGTCGTCAACCGGGGCGTGTACATGACCCCCGGCAAGGAAGAGCAGTGGACGATCTCGGTGCAGCACACCGAGGCCGACATCGACCGCACGATCGACGTCCTATCCGAGTACTGCGCGGCGATCGCCGGCTAACCTTTCACTTCGCCCAATAGCAGCAGATTTTTGCCCTCGAGGCGCGCGGAACGCCGTTGCCATAAGACGTTGGCCACAGCCAGCAGGGCTCCGAAGACGAAGATCAGCGTTCCCATCACGTTGACCTGAGGTGGGATCCCAAGCCGCGACGCGCCGAACACCCACGTCGGGAACATCTGCGTCTGCCCCGCGACGAAGCTCGTGATGATGTAGTCGTCGATCGATAGAGCGAACGCAAGCAATGCCCCCGCCAACACTCCGGGCGAGATCAACGGGAAGATGACTTTCCAAAATGCCGTCCACGGCGTTGCGCCAAGGTCGGCGGCCGCGTCTTCGAGAGACCGGTCGAACCCCGCCAAGCGCGCTTCGACGGTGATGGCCACATACGCGATGTTGAACATTACGTGGGCGATCAGGATCGTGCCCAGCCCTCGAGACACGTTGACGGTTACGAACAGAGCCAACAGAGACACACCGACGACGACTTCGGGCGCGGCGATATTCGTGAACATCACGAGGTTGAAGAACGTCTTCCCACGGAAGCGGTAACGGGCCAAAGCGAGGGCGATCATCGTTCCAAGCGCCGTCGCGATGATCGTGCTCGCGACGGCGATGATCAATGAGTTCCTTACCGCGGTTGTCAGATCCTGGATCGCGAACAGCTCCCGATACCAACGCAGCGTGAATCCCTGCCACGCGAAGTTGAACCTGCCCGTCGTGTCGTTGAATCCGAACAGGATCATCACGAAGATCGGGAGCATCAGGTACAGGATCACGATCCCCGTGTACGCAGGCAGAACGAGACGCGTCCATCGCCTTTTCGAACTAGGTGAAGCTTCTAGAGCGCCGGAGATCTCGACGGCCGATCTCATGCGACGAACTCCTTGACCTCTTCGGTGCCGAGGGCTCGCGCGTACAGAAACATCAGCAATAAAAGGACGATCATCACGACAAATCCCAACGCCGACGCAAGCGGATAGTTGAAGTTCGTCAGAAACAACGTCTGGATGATGCTTCCGATCAT
>JBHELU010000200.1:0-3997 GCA_046262955.1 Actinomycetota bacterium
CTTGGGGTGAGGGCTGGTGAAGCGGATGCGCTCGAGCCCTTCAACTTCGTCCAATAGTCGAAGGAGCCTCGAGAACTGCGGCGTCCCGTCGAGATCGCGTCCGTAGGAGTTGACGTTCTGCCCTAGGAGCGTCACCTCGACCACGCCGTCGTCGACCAGACTCGCCACCTCGTCGACGATGTCGGCCGGTCTGCGTGACACCTCTTTGCCTCGTACCGCAGGCACGATGCAAAAGGTGCACGAGTTGTTGCAACCGATCGAGATCGACACCCACGAGTGCCACGACGACGTCCGACGCGCCGGGAGCGCAGACGGGAAGATCTCCGTCTGCTCGAGGATCTCGAAGCTCGGCCCCCCTGCCGACTCACGAAGCAGCCGCGGAAGGCTCGCCAGGTTGTGTGTTCCCAGCACCACATCCACGTAGGGAGCCTTGGCCTGGATCAGCTCCTTGTCTTTCTGCGCGAGGCATCCACCGACCACGATCCGCATCCCCGGCCTTGATTGCTTGACCGGTCGCAGGTGGCCGAGGTTCCCGTACAGCCGCGTGTCGGCCTTCTCGCGGATGCAACACGTGTTGAAGACAACGACATCGGCCTCTTCGGGCGCGCCGGCGCGCACGTATCCCTCGCCCTCGAGCATCCCGGCCATCCGCTCGGAGTCGTGCTCGTTCATCTGGCACCCGTAGGTGGTGATGAAGTACGAGCCTGCCTTCGTTTCGGTCACGCAGGTGAGGCTATCGGTTATTTCGCATAGGCCGACGATCGAGTCTCGCGGATCACTGTGATGCGGATCTGGCCCGGATACTGAAGCTCCTCTTCGACCTTCTTGGCGATGTCGCGAGCGATCACCTCGGCCCTCAAGTCGTCGACGTCCTCGGGCTTCACCATCACCCTGACCTCACGGCCTGCTTGCATCGCGTAGACCTTATCGACGCCTTCGAACTCGTTCGCGATCGCCTCCAGCCGCTCGAGTCTCTTGACGTAGGTCTCGATGCTCTCCCGGCGAGCCCCCGGGCGCGCGCCCGAGACTGCATCCGCGGTTTGAGTGATGACGGCCTCGATCGTCCGCTGCTCGACCTCGTTGTGGTGCGATTCGATGCAGTGGCAGACTGCCGGAGACTCCTTCAGCCTCCGAGCGATCTCGGCTCCGATCAACGCGTGGCTACCTTCGACCTCGTGCGTGACTGCCTTCCCGATGTCGTGGAGCAGCGTGCCGCGCTTGGAGAGCTGAACGTCGGCCCCCATCTCCGAAGCGATCATCGCTGCGATGTGCGACGCCTCGACGACGTGACGCAAGACGTTCTGCCCGTATGAGGTCCTGAACTTCAACCGGCCCAGCACACGCACGAGTTCCGGGTGCATGTCGGTTATGCCGGTCTCGAGGACCGCCCACTCGCCGGCTTCACGGATCTCGCGCTCGACCTCTGACTTGGACTTCTCGTGCATCTCTTCGATGCGAGCCGGCTGGATCCGTCCGTCACCGATGAGCCGCTCGAGCGTCAGACGCGCCATCTCGCGCCGGATCGGGTCGAAGCATGACAGCACCACTGCCTCGGGGGTGTCGTCGATGATCAGGTTGGTGCCGGTGGCGGCCTCGAAGGCCCTGATGTTGCGGCCCTCACGCCCGATGATCCGGCCCTTCATGTCTTCGTTGGGCAGTGTGATTGTCGTGACGGTGGATTCGGTCGTGAGCTCGGAGGCCACCCGCTGCATGGCGATGGCGATGATCTTGCGGGCTCGCTTGTCGCCCTCTTCCCTGGCCTGAGCTTCGATGTCTCGCACCACGGTCATGGCATCCCGCTTGGCCTCGTCCTCGATCTGCTCGACAAGGGATTGACGAGCGTCTTGAGCCGTCATGCCAGCGGCCCGCTCGAGCTCGGTTCGAGCGCGCGCAGCGATCTGATCGATCTCGGCCCGCGCGGCGGTGATCTCCCCCTCTTTGGACTCGATCGCTTGCTCGCGGCGATCCAGCGAGATGGCCCGGGAGTCCAGCGTTGACTCACGCTGGGAGATCCGGTCTTCCTTCTTGTCTATCTCCTCGCGGCGGCGCTTGACCTCTGCGTCAGCCTCATTTCGCATCTTGAAGATCTCGTCTTTGGCCTCGACGAGGGCTTCTTTCTTCGCGGACTGAGCGGTTTTCTCCGCGTCGGACAGGATCGTTTTCGCCCGAGACTCGGCAGACGTGACTTCCTTCTGCGCCATGTATTGCCGGACGAAGTACCCGATGCCCGAGCCCGCGAGAAGACCGACGACCAGGCCGATAACGATGCCCATCGTTCGCTCCTTCCCTTCCCCCAAGGAGCGCGGCGCGCCAAGTGGCCGGCCGCTGCCGGCACGAGCGAGCTGAAGAGAGCTTCTAGATCCCTATTTGATTAGTTCGGTTTCGGCTGCGTACGGTCGGCTCGGTCGGGGTCAAAGTTCTCTCTTGTTCGTTCGTGCCTAGAGGAATCTGGCTGGCGTTCTTTTTTTCTCGCTCGTAATGGTACGCCCCCGTACCCCGAGGCGCCGGAATCGAGGAGGCCTAGTCCCAGCCCTCAGGTGGCAGCACCGCCTTAACGGCGCTCTCGGTCGAGTCGTCCCCGAAGCCTCTGCGAAGGAGCATCGTCGCGAGGGCCGACGCCTGAGCGGCCAGCGGCTTCCGGGCAACCCTGGGGGCGAGCTTCAGGGCCACCGCCCGGGCCCGCTCCGACTCGTCTTGATCGAGGGTGGAGATCGTCTCGTGCGCGAGCTCGTGGTCGATCCCTTTTGCCTCGAGCTCGGCCACCAGCTTCTCCGCGCCGAACCCCTTTGCGATGGCCCGCTCCTCGACCCACCGCCGGGCGAAAGCCTGGTCGTCGACAAGACCGAGCTCGATCAGCCGGTCGAGCGCGGCGACGACCACTTCGGGATCGAAGCCCGCACCGACGAGTCTTCCTTCGAGCTCGTTGTGAGACCGAGAGCGGGTCGCCAAGAGACGACCCGCTCGTGCCATGCATTCCTTGAATTGACCGCGCTCCGAGATGCGTTCTGCTCCGTCACACGGATCCATCGCGACTCCCCGGTCGGCTTACTCGGTCCCTTCGGCGATCGAAACGACATTGTCTTGCTCGGGGGCATCGGCGGGATCTCCGAGGGCCAGAAGGCCGAGCTTCTCTTTGATCTTCAGCTCGATCTCGGTCGCGATGTCGGCGTTGTCGGCCAAAAAGCTTTTGGCGTTCTCGCGGCCCTGTCCCAGTTGGTCGTCGCCGTAGATGAACCACGCCCCCGACTTGCGGACGATGTCGTGCTCGATCGCAACGTCCAGGAGGCTGCCTTCTTTCGAGATGCCAAATCCGTACTGGATGTCGAACTCGGCCTTCTTGAAGGGAGCGCTGACCTTGTTCTTTACGACCTTCACCCGCACCCTGGAGCCCACGACTTCGGCTCCGTCCTTCAGCGAATCGATCCTGCGGACGTCGAGCCGCACCGACGAGTAGAACTTCAGCGCACGCCCGCCCGGCGTTGTCTCGTTGGAGCCGAACATCACGCCGATCTTTTCTCTGATCTGGTTGATGAAGATGACCATGGTGCTGCCCTTTGAGCAGGCGCCGGTCAGCTTGCGGAGCGCCTGGCTCATCAATCGGGCTTGGAGGCCAACGTGGCTGTCACCCATCTCGCCCTCGATCTCGGCGCGAGGTACCAGAGCGGCGACCGAGTCGATGACGATCACATCCATCGCCCCGGATCGAACGAGGGTGTCGGCGATCTCGATAGCTTGCTCGCCGGTGTCGGGTTGTGACACCAAGAGGTTGTCGATGTCGACGCCCAGTGCCTTTGCATAAGTGGGGTCGAGCGCGTGCTCCGCATCGATGAACGAAACGAGCCCGCCCGACTTCTGTGCTTCGGCGATCACGTGCAACGAGACGGTCGTCTTCCCGGAACCTTCCGGGCCGTAGATCTCGACGATGCGGCCACGCGGCAATCCGCCAACACCCAGCGCGAGGTCCAAAGCCAACGATCCGGTCTGGACGGTTTCCACG
>JBHELU010000201.1:0-5401 GCA_046262955.1 Actinomycetota bacterium
CTTCCAAAACGTGCTCGTAACCGGACAGTTGATGCAAAGCCTTCGGAAGGTCTTCTTGTTGGATGCTCAGACGCTCGAGCAGAGAGATCGGCGAAGTGCGGTGGTTGAGACCGACGACGAGGATCGACATCGCGTCAGTCAGCTCCCTTGGCGTTGATCAGCGGACGCCGCCGCCGAGACGGCGGTTTGCCTCGCGAGCGGTCGCGATGGCTTGAAGGCGCTGTTGGTAGAAAGAGAGGATCTGCAGCTCGATCGATAGATCCACTTTGCGGACCGTGATGTCGGGCGGCACGTTAACGACCGCCGGGGCAAAGTTCAGTATCGACTTGACGCCGGCATCGACCAGCTTCTCGGCGACTTCCTGCGCGGCTAGAGGGGGAGTCGCGATGATGCCGATCGATACTGCCTGATCAACACAGACCTCTTTGAGATCGTCGATGTGACGGACGACGAGACCTGCGACCGTCTTGCCGATCACTTTCTCGTCGGTGTCGAACAGAGCAACGATCCGGAATCCTCGCTCGGTGAAGCCTTTGTAGCTGGCCAGCGCGCGGCCAAGGTTTCCAACGCCCATGATCGCCGCAGGCCAATCCTGAGTTAGTCCTAGCTCTCGCGTGATCTGGTACAGGAGGTACTCGACGTCATAGCCGACGCCGCGGGTTCCATAGGAGCCGAGGTAGCTCAGGTCTTTACGAACCTTCGCCGCGTTGACGCCTGCCATCCGAGCAAGTTCCTCGGACGACACCGTCATCTCGCCGCGACCCTCGGCGACGTCCAAGAGACATCGGAGGTACACGGGGAGCCGGGAGACGGTCGCTTCGGGGATCGGCTTGCTGCGCATCGGAAGGGCATCCTAAACCGCGCTTGTGATAATTCTCACAAGCTCGAATGTGGGCATCTAGCTGGTATTTCGCCACCTCGGCCGGGCAGCACAACGAGAAACCTGTGAATTTGTGCCTCAGCGCGCACGGTCCGAAATCGACTTAGAAAGCGTTCCAGAAATCGAGGTGCGCGGCAGTGAAGCCTCGCTGCATCCAGATCGACACCTGGAACAGCTGATTGGTCACGAACAGAATCCCGACGACGACGAGAAGCAGGCCGCTCGCGATGTTCAGGATACGAGTGTGTCGACGCAACCATTTCACGGCCCCCGCGACGTGACTAACTCCGATCCCGGCCAGCACGAAAGGCACGCCGAGACCCAGCGAGTAGACGGCGAGTAAACCGGCGCCCTCTAACGGGCCTCCGCTCGAAGCTTGTCCCGCCGCCATCGTCAGAACGACTCCCATCGTTGCGCCGATGCAGGGGCTCCATCCGAACGCGAACGCTCCGCCGAGCAACAACGATCCGCCTACGCCGGCATTGGGAGTTGGATGAAAGCGTGCGTCGCGATAGAGGAACGGAACCCGGATGATTCCGATGAATACCAACCCAAAGAAGATGATGATCACGCCGCTGATGCGCCCCAGCAGAGTCTTGTTCGTCAGCAAGAGCGATCCGAGGAACGTCGCCGACGCGCCGAGGGCTACGAAAACGATAGTGAACCCGAGAACGAACGCGAGCGCGACGAGAGATGTACGACGTGCGCTCGGCGGTGAGTCTTCTGCAGCACCCATGCCCGACATGTACGACAGGTAGCCGGGAACGAGCGGCAGCACACAAGGAGAGAGAAACGAAACGAAACCCGCCGCGAACGCTATAGGGATCGTCGGATTAGCCACCCCGGCTCACCAGCGTGTCGAGATCCTGGAACAACGTTGCCTGGTCTGGAAATCTTCCTGGGACGTGTTGCACGATCTTTCCGTCCGCATCGATGAGGAAGCTCTCGGGCTGTCCCGTAAGGCCGTAATCGGTGAACATCTGCAATCCCTCATCGCGAACGTTTGGATAAGGAACGTTGTTGTCGGAGACGAAGGTCTCGGCGTCGCTCTTCGCATCCCGCACGTTTATACCGACGAAGGCAACCTGCGAGCCGAACGTCTTGTAAGCGGCGCGCAACATCGGGGCTTCTTCCTTGCAAGGAACGCACCACGATGCCCAGAAGTTCAGAAGCACCGGCTTTCCTTTGAAAGAGTCCAGCGACAGCGAGCCGCCGCCCTCCAGTAGTGGTGCCGCGAACGCGGGGGCCGTGTCACCCGGCCCGGGCGGACCGTCCTTCTGAAGCACCGGTTTGATCAGCAGTCCCAGCAACGCAACGGCCACGATGATCCCGGCGATGACGGTTGCGCGTGTCGGAAAGGTCGAACGTTCCACGCCCCCATCCTCGCGTGGCGGCGAGAAAACAAACTCTAGACAAGAGGTTCGAGCTCTCTTAATGTGTCCATCGAAGGGGGGCGCAGACCGTGAGGCCTGCGCCCCTTTCCGCGCCCTTCGTCGTCCGTCCCATCGAGCCTGGAGGTGCGCGGTGCCGCCCATCGTTACGTGTCCGATCCTCGAAGCGTTGGATGAAGAGCACTCCAACCTGTTGATAGAGCGCGGGATCGTTAGAGATCTTGAACGAAACGACTTCCTTCACCTAGAGGGTGAAGAGACCGACGACAGGATCCACATCGTCCTAGAGGGCGTCATCAAGCTGAGCGCGCGCGACGCAGACGGTCGGGAGACGATCCTTGGGCTCGCACTCGAGGGCGACTTGGTTGGTGAGATCGCGGCCCTCGGGTCGGGGATCCACCCTTACGACGCGGTCGCCGCAACGCCAACCAGTCTCCTGGGCGTGGATGCGCAGGAGCTCTTGCAGGCGGTCCTGAACAGCCCGGGAGCGGCTCGAGCGCTTGCATGCTGCCTGGCCGAACGGAATTCTCGTATCGCCCAAGCGGCGGCAGAACGTTCCACCGCGGAAGTGCCCGCCCGTCTCGCGTCCCGATTGTTGGAGCTTGCTGAGCTACTCGGTCGGATGCACGGAGACTCGATCGAAGTCGAATTGCCGTTCGCTCAAGAAGAGCTCGGCCGCTTAGCTGGCATGTGTCGCGAGAGCGCGTGCAAAACGCTTAGGAAGTTCCGATCGCAAGGGATCCTCGATTACAGCGGGAAGCGACTTCGGATCTTTCGGCCCGATTCGCTCGAGCGGATCAAGTGCGCAGGGCGCGCCTGAGAACCTTGCCCGTGGCAAGCCGCGGTAGCTCGTCCACGATCTCGATCGATGTCGGCGCTTTGAAGCGGGCGAGCCGACTCTGAGCATCGGCAACGAGCTCGCGCTCGGTAGCGTCGGCGGCCGGCTTCAAGACGACGAAGGCTTTGACCGTCTCTCCCGTATAAGGGTGCGCTTCGCCAACCACTGCGGCTTCGAGGATCTCGGGGTTCAGCAACAGCGCGTTCTCGACCTCATTCGGAAACACGTTGAACCCCGACACGATAATGAGGTCTCGCTTGCGGTCGACGATAAACAGATATCCCTCTTCGTCTGCGACCGCAACGTCACCGGTTCTAAACCATCCATCGCGGAACGCACGCTGAGTTTCTTCCTCGCGGCCCCAGTACCCCTTGAACACGTTGGGGCCCCGGACGACGATCTCGCCCGGATCGCCGAACTCGACGTCGTTGCCTTCTTCGTCGACCAAGCGAACATCGACTCCGGGAATGGGCTTGCCGATCGAACCCGGACGCGGCTCTGCTCCGACGCGGTTAGTGGTGACCGTCGGCGCGGTTTCCGTCAGGCCGTAGCCCTCGAAGATGTCGACCCCGAAGACATCCTTGAAGCGAGGCACCGTTTCAGCAGGGAGCGGCGCGGCCCCCGACACGGCCCAGCGCACCGACGACATGTCGTACTGCTCGGCACCCGGTGTGTCGAGCCACGCTAGATACATCGTCGGCGCGCCGAAGACGATCGTGACCTTCTGCTCTTGGATCGTCTTGAGGGCAGCGATGGGGTCGAACCGTTCGACTAGGACACCCGTTGCCGCGTTTAGCACGAGCTGCCCAAGAGTCACGTTCAGGCCGAAGATGTGGAACAGCGGCAAAGCTAGGAACAGCACATCGTCCGCGTCGATCTCATCCTCGCGGACCTCCTTCTGCTGTCGGAGATTGGCGAGCAGGTTCCCGTGAGTGAGCATCGCCCCCTTGGGCTCCCCCGTTGTGCCGGACGTGTAGGCAAGGACTGCGAGATCGCCCTCTTCCCGGTTCACCTCAGAGGTGGCCTCGTCGGGAAGCGAATCCCATCGGTCGGTCGAGAGCAGCGTCACGTCGAAGTCGGCCGCAGCTCTCATCGCGACATCCCCGGGGCCGGGAGCCGCGATAAGTGCCTTGGCTCCAGAATCCTTGAGGATCCGACGGACCTCATCGTCGGTGAGTAGCACGTTGACCGGAACCACGACTGCCCCAGCCCTTAAGGAGCCGAAATAGGCGAAGGGGAACTGGGCCACGTTGCCCATCGCGATAGCCACGCGATCGCCGGGCTGGACGCCGATCGAAACGAGCCAAGCTGCAACCCGGCCGGCTTCCTTGTCGAAGGTGGCGAAATCGATGCTCGATCCGCTCGAGACAAGGGCCGGCTTATCGGGGGCCGAGGCGGCTGCGTCGCTGAGCAGTCGGGCGAGGTTCACATTCGGATTATCTCTCAGAATCGACCCTTGTGCAAACTCTTGCAAGCGTTTTTTAGCCTCTAGCTCCCAGGGGTTCGCGAAACAATCTGTCCTGGTAGACGGCCTGGACTCAAGGTTTTGCCACCCAACGCCGAAGCAGTCCTTGGAGGATGCGAGGAGGGGTCGTCAGGACCGCACGACCTGCTCAAATCAGGTCGTGAAACGAGCCTCCCAGCCCGCCCCATTCGGCCCCCTTCTATCCTCCACGAGGATGCCCCCGGAAACCCCGGGGGCATCGTCGCGTTCTATTAACGCATCGCTCGCTTAGTTGTAGCGCGCGCCGTGCCACCATTGGCTCATGGATCCGCGCCCGATCATCCAATGCTCGACGGGACCGTTCTGGACGTTCGAGCTCGATCGCGCGATGTCGATCCTGGCCGACGCAGGTTTCGTCGAGATCGAGCTGATGGTCACTCGCGATCCGCGCACCCAGGTCCCCGACATCCCGCTGCGGCTAGCAGAGGAGCGGGGGCTCCAGATCAAGTCGATCCACGGACCGTTCCTGGTCATCTCGAAAAGCGTGTGGGGTCTCGATCCGCTAGGCAAGATCCGCCGGGGCATCGAGATGTGCAAGCACGTGGGGGCCGACACCTTGATCGTCCATCCCCCCTATCTATGGGAGCGTCGCTATGCGGCCTGGGTAACCGCCGAATCGGCGGAGGCCTCAGCGGAGAGCGGGGTCACGGTGGCCGTCGAGACGATGTATCCGAAGTGGATGGCCGGCCGCCGGCTGAGGGCGTACCGCTGGCTCGATCCCCGGGAGCTCTTCGACGCTGCCCCGCACGTCGTGCTCGACACGAGTCATGTCACGGTTGCTCGAAAGG
>JBHELU010000202.1:0-4101 GCA_046262955.1 Actinomycetota bacterium
GTGTCCGGCTGAGGCGCTGCGGATATCCAAGCGTCCGTGAACATCGTTACCGTCCATGTGGCGTTGGAAATCGGCGCGTGCGCCCTGGGATGGCAGCACGACCAAAGGAACGATCAACAGCAACAGGGCCGCTCGTTTCACTTGGAACAGCCTACGTGCCTTCTTTGCCGATCACCCTCGCTGAGCGACGGTAGAGGGAAAAAGAAAGGATTCGCGGTCATCGGTGGGTGCGGGATGCGGCCGTAATAGGAGCGGAGCCGCTGACTGTCGGCTTTCTTTTGCCGATCACCCTCGCTGAGCGACGGTAGAGGGAAAAAGAAAGGCTAGTGGGTGCAGGAGCCGGTCGTTACTTCGGCGGTTCGCGCCAACCCGCGTTGGACATCCGGTTGCACCTGTTCGGCGGTTAGCGCGTAGCCCGTATCGCGCTCGGTCGTCGAAGCCGCAAAGTCGACGCCTGCAACGCGGCCGTCGGGAAGCACGAACGGCCCTCCCGAATCTCCTTGCCGGATAACCGTCCGCAGGTCGTAGATCTTGCGCGACACCTGCTGCTTTCCGTAGATGTCACGCCCTACTGCATTCGGGAAGTACTGCTGAATGGCCGCCGCCTTGGTCACCAGGTTCCCACCGGCATTCCCCGGAAAGCCGAGCGTTGCCCCCGGGGTCCCTCGATCGAGAGTCTGGGTTGCCATCGACAGCGGTTTCCCGGCAAGAGCCGGTGTCGAGTCGACATGGACGACGGCGATGTCGATGCGTGGATCGAACAGAACGACCGTGCCCGTGCGCGTTCCGTTGATGTCCTGAACCCGAACTCCGCCGTGTCCACCGGCCACGACGTGTGCATTGGTAACGATGTAGTCCGGTGCTGCAACCCATCCGCTGCCCAACAGCTCTCCGCCGCACGCGGGAACGACAACTCGAACGACCGACTTATGGGTCAGACGCACGGCCTTGTTAGCAGTAGCTGCGGATGGCAACTTCACCGGGGGGCCGATATCGGGTGGTAGTCCGGCGAACACCTGAGGGAATCCCGACGTGTCCAGGAACTGCTGGAGATAGGCCAGCACGTCGGGTGGTTGGGGGAGTTCCTGGTTGAGATACGCGAGCAGTGCCGACTGCCTCAACGCACGCGCGATCGATTGCGAGGGGCCGTGCACCAGTAACGAGCCGATCAACCAGAAGGAAACGAGCGTCACAACAACCCCGAAGGCTCCGCCCAATCCCGAATCGACGAACTTCAGGCGCGCCGTTCGCGCGATCGATCCGAACCTTTGCCCCGCCATGTAACCGAGCGCTTGCCCCAGACTCAAAGCCACGAAGACGACTGCAAGGGAGATCAAAGCCGCTGCGATCCCGGCCTGCTTGGAGAACAGGCCCGCGACTCGCGGACCTAACGCAACGCCTGCGATCAGTCCGAGGAAACCGCCCCCCAACTCGAAGATCTGGCCGAGGAACCCTCGCTTCCAACCGCGGTAGGCAGCAAACGCGGCAACGATGAGGACGATTGCGTCGACTAGGTTCACGCCATCCAGCCGAGACCTGTTTGAAGCGCTCTGAAGGTCAAACCGAAGCACAAGAACGCGGCGATGCCGAAGATCGCAACCGCTACGTCCTGCCTACGACCCGCATACCTGTGCGCGTAGAAGAGCACGATGAACGGACCGATACCTCCGTAGACGAGGTGCAGCCAGCGCGGCCCCCCACCGCTCGGCAGGCTGTGACCGGTCACCAACAACGTAAGTCCGACGATTATCTGGATACCGAGGATCACTTGCAGAAGTGCAAGAAGTCGCCAGTACAGGTCGCTCGGCTCTCGGTTTCGCAGGTAAACGACTGCCGACCACAACGTCAGCAGAGCCCACCCAGTAGGTATCGAGTAGGCGACGTAACGATGAAGCGAGACGATGGACTCCATGGCCCCCGTTTCGGTCTAAGGGAATGTCGAACCCTACCCGTCGGCGAGCGCGCTTAGCAGGGGAAGGCACACGGAAAGAACCGCGTCGACGGTGCGCTTGACGTGATCACGATACGGCCGAGAGACCTCCTCGGGAGCCTTGTCTTCTAGCCACTCGTCGGGAATCAGATCGGGGCGTTCACACATCTGAGCGAAATGGATCGTCCAGACCAACGGAACGACGGTGGTGGCCTGGTAGCCACCTCCACCGGTCGCGATCCAGCGGTTCTGGCAATGCTCGGATGCAACCGCGGCGATGGTCGAAGCCATCCGCGGATACGCGCTCATGGTCAGGCCCAGAGACGCGAGCGGATCGCCCCAATGTGTGTCGGCCCCTAGCTGCGTGACTATGGCATCCGGGCGGAAAGCTTCTGCGAGGGCGGGAAGAGCGGTAGTCAACGCGTACAGATAATCGTCGTTGCCCGTGTACGGCATCAGGGGGAAGTTGGCGGCCGTCCCGTGAGCGTCACCGGTTCCCACTTCGTCCTCGGATCCGGTGCCCGGGTAGAGATATTGCCCGGACTCGTGCAAGGACACCGTCAACACGCGGGCCTCGTCGAAAAAGATCCACTGGACGCCGTCGCCGTGATGAACGTCGACATCCAGATAGAGCACGCGCCACTCGGGTCTGAGCTCGAGGATCTTGGCGATCGCGACCGCCGGGTCGTTGTAGATGCAGAATCCCGACGCTTCCCTTCGACGTGCGTGATGAAGGCCCCCTGCCGGATTGAAAGCGTGTTCGAACCCTCCGTCGACAACTGCTCTCGCAGCGGCAACCGACGCTCCACAAACCGCAGCGGAAGCGCGGTGCATGTTGTCGAATATCGGATCGTCCGGCGTGCCCAACCCGAACTCGTATCCGGCCGATTCTGGGAGAGCGCCCGAATCGATCTCTTTAACGGTGCGAACGAAGTCCGGATCGTGAACGGCTCGTATCTCGTCGTCGGACGCCGGCTGCGAAGGGATCTCTTTGGCAAACGGGCCGATAAGACCTAGGTCGCGGATCCGTTCGTAAGTCAGAAGGACACGTTCGGGGCGAAGAGGATGCGAGGACCCGAAGTCGTAAGCCTTGGCGATGTCGTCGACAACGACTAACGCTGAGGGTTGGCTCACGCCTCTTTCATCTGCGCGCGCTGAAGCTTGCCGGAGAAATCGATCCCAACCGTCTTCCACTCGGTGAACTCATCGAGCGATGGCGGCCCCGCTTCCCGGTGTCCGTTGCCGGTGTTCTTCATCCCGCCGAACGGAACCTGGATCTCGGCCCCGATCGTTGGAGCATTCACGTAGACCACACCGAACTCGAGCTGCTGGACGGCTTTGAACGTATTCGTGATGTCGTGCGTGTAGATCGAGCACGACAACCCGTACTGCGTGCCGTTCGCTACCTCGATCGCTTCCTCGACCGACTCGATCGGCAAAATTCCGGTAACCGGACCAAAGATCTCTTCTTTAGCGATGCGCATGTCCGGTGTCATGTTGTCGAAGACCGTCGGCGCGAGGAAATAGCCGTTCGCATACTCGCCCCCGGTTAGCTCTTCACCCCCGGTAAGCAGCTTTGCACCCTCTTCTTGTCCAACCGAGATGTACTCGAGAACGCGGTCCTTCTGCTGTTCGTTGATGACGGGAGCAAGTTCGACGTCTTCTTCGAGCCCATTGCCGACCTTCATCGAGCCAACTCGGTCGAGCAATCGATCGGTGAACTCTGCACGGATCTCACCGTGCACGATCAAACGTGACGTAGCCGTGCATCGTTGACCCGATGTTGCGAACGCGCCCCACGCCGATGCCTCGACGGCAAGATCCAAGTTGGCGTCGGGCATGACTATTAAAGCGTTCTTCGATCCGAGCTCCAAAGAGCAACGCTTCATCATCCGGCCGCACTTCTCGTTGATGGAACGTCCAACGTCGAGCGATCCGGTGAACGAGATCGTCCGCACATCGGGATGGTCTACGAGAGGCGCGCCGACCTCTTCTCCGAAGCCGTTGACTAGATTCAGGACGCCGGGTGGCAGACCCACCTCTCGGAACATGTCCACCAGAAGCGCCGCGCACAGTGGCGTGTCCTCAGCAGGCTTGAAGATCGAGGTGCAACCGGCAACAAGTGCAGGAGCGATCTTCCACAGCGGGATGGCGATGGGGAAGTTCCACGG
>JBHELU010000203.1:0-3032 GCA_046262955.1 Actinomycetota bacterium
TTGAAGACCTACGCGCTCGTTGGGGCGATGACCGTCGTCTTGGCAGTCCCGAGTGCCGCGATCGCGTTGCACTTGTTGGCTCCCGGGCGGCTGTAGGTGGGTCGGTTCGTAACGGGCGCGTGCCGAGACTTGTCACAGGCCATAAGTAGCTTGGTTGCATGTCCGTTAGAACGTTCGTGCCACCCGGTATCGGATGCCTTCTTGGTTCACGGAGAGGTAAATGGCTGAACAGCCCGAGAAACAAAGATCTTCACTCGCCGGTCTCATCCCCGAGAAGCCTGCGAGCAAGTCAACGCAGAGCATGGGCCGTTGGATCAACAATCTGCTTGGGGATAAGAAGGCTCGTGACCGAGCAGGACTCCTCAGACAAGAGCGACTGCGACTCTGGGCAGAGATTGAGTACCAGGGGGACGCTGCCGAGTAGAAGTTGGCCCTATGTCCCCTCGCTCCGCCCCCCTCCCTCGTGATCGCGCTCACAGCAATTGAGGGTCCAGCAGTGTGGCATGGACAGTCCCGGCCCCCGACTTTCGAAGGAGTCTCCATGTCGTCCGCCAATGGAACCGCGCCGACGTTCTCGATGGACGAGCTCATCGACAAGCTCGCGTTCGTCGTCGGAAAGCTCGATGCCGAGATCGTTTGCGCCACCTGCATCAATCACGACGGCACGCCCGGCGAGACGAAGTTCTTCGCCTCCGAGACCGAACCCAAGAATGGCCTGCCGCTAGACGAGGTCTTCTATCTCGCAAAGAACTCCAGTGCGCCCGCGATGCTGTTCACCTCTACGGCAAGCGCGCCCTTCGACCAGATCCACGGCTGCGACATCGACTTCACAAAGCGATTGATCACTGCCGGCGCCGCCAATGGGGTCGAGGTGATCGATCACATCCTCGTGCACAAAGACGAGTGGGTCTCGCTCGCCGAGTCCACCGATCTGTGGAGCGCAGCGTAGCGACTCGCTGCTTGCGCATGTGATGCGCATGCGGAGTGTTTACGCAAGAATGGGGAGATGGGGAAGATGCTTCAGGTTCGGAACATTCCCGAGGGGCTCCATAAAGATCCGCGAGAAGAAGTATTTGAGCGAATCCGGTCGCACACTCGGGTGAACGTCGGCCGTCCGATTGCAGAAATCATCCGGGAGGAAAGGCCATCGACCTCGTAGCTTGACTCCTCTGTCGCTCTTTAGCGGACGACGAGCGGAAGCGTTGCGGCGTAGACGACGAGAAGCGACACGGCTTCCCAGCGCGTCACCGTGTGGAGCCGGCGCGCCACAGCCCAGCCGGCAAGGACCATCCCCACCATCACGTAAAGAGAAGGGACCAGGGACCCCGGCCCCCGAGTGCTCGACATGAACGCGACGATCACCCCGTTGCCGAGCGCGATGAAGAGGTTCGCCCCGAGGATGTTGCCCATCATCAAGTCGTGATTGCCGCGCCGGGCCGCCTGGATCGAAGATGCGATCAATGGTGCCGAAGTGCCGATCGCAACCATGGTCAAGCCCACCACTCCGCCGGAGATGCCGAGGTGACGGGCGACGCCCTCCGAGCCACGCACCAGCGGATCGGCAGCGACGGCCATCCCGATCAGGCTCGAGACGAGGCGGACGATCTCCCTGCGGCGGTCGTGTGCGTCCTCGTCTTCGAGGACGCGTTCGACCTCGATCGCTAGCTCTTCCGTCTGCGGTGCATTCCGTGCGCTCATCACCAACACGACGATCGCGACGGCGGTTGCGAGCAGCAGGACGACGCCCGCTGCCGTCGTAAGTCCCTGCCACACCATTAGTGCGAACAGGGCCACGCTCGCGACGCTGAGCGGTGCTTCGCGTCGAACCGTTCTCGAGTCGACACGGATGGGGGAGACCAGGGCCGCTATTGCGAGCGCGAGCCCGATGTGAACCGTGATCGAGCCCACCGCGCTTCCAACCGCGATCTGAGCGAGGCCTTGCGACGAGGCGAACGCGGCGACGATCAACTGGGGGAGACCGGTCCCGATGCCTCCGATCAACGCTCCGACGACGACGGGCCGGAGATTGAGCGAAGCGGCAAGACGTTCGGCTGCGATAACGAACTGATCGCCGGTCACGGCTACGAGAACCAATCCGAACAGAACCGAGACGATGTCGGTGATCACACTTGCATTGTGCGGTTTCCGTCATTCACGTTTGGGATTCGGGGAATCGGACAGGGAACCTTGTGGCGGAAAAGCCCGCCCAAGGCGCTAGGCGGGGCTGGTCTCGTCGTCATGCAGTTGGGGGCGGGATCCCGTCGCACTCAATGATTCGTGGCACGGGCCTTTTCTTCGACCACGCGTTTTGCGATATCGCGCAATTTCACGTTGGTGTTCTGCGACGACATCCTGAGCATGTCGAAAGCTTGGGCATCCGAGATGCCTTCGCGTTCCATGAGGATGCCCTTGGCCTGGCCGATCAAGTCTCTCGTCTTGACCGCTTCGTTCAGCTGCTCGCCGAGTAGTTGTGCCGCGTCGTAGATGTGCGCGTTGTTAAGAGCGATGCTCGCTTGCCTCGCAAATATCTCGCCGATACGGCGCGCCGGCTCGTCGAAAGCGTTCTCGGTTCGGCTGTAGACGTTCAGGGCACCTACCGATCCATTCATCCGCAGAGGGAAGGAAGCGCTGCTACGAAGGCCCTCAGCGCTCGCGCGCTCGCGGAATTCTGGCCACCGAGAGTCCTCGGTGATCGAATCGATGTAATGCGGTTCGCCGACATCGATCGTCTCGAGGCAAGGGCCCTGATCTGAGTCGTACTGGATCTTGTCGAGCTCGAGGGTGTAGCCGTCGCTCGAGGCGGCAGTCGTGTTTTTGCCGTTGACCCGGATAGTCACTCCGGCCGAATCGCATCCCGACAAGGTCGAGACGGACAGGTCGACAACGGTGCTGAGGGTTCTTTCGAACGCGTTCTCGCCTTCGAGCAGAGACGACAGTTTCTGCAACGCGTCGAGGATCTCAGGAGAAATATCTAGCTTGGCCATGGCGCGATCCCTTCCGAACGAAGACTGGGAAGGGGGTGGCAAGTGGTT
>JBHELU010000204.1:0-2864 GCA_046262955.1 Actinomycetota bacterium
ATCGGCATCATGAGCGCGGCAGCTGAGCAGGCTCAAGTGCCTCGGCGAACTATCCCTTTGACGAAGCCGAGCTCCTCTACCGAGAAAGCGAGTGCCAGCCCGACGTAGGACACGACTCCCACGAGAACGGGCACGGCAACCTCGAGCAGATCGGTGGTCGACCCGGGCCCCAGCACGTGACCGATGCCCGCGTACGTGCCCCACACGGCAGCCCCCATGCCGGCAGCGGCGGCGAGGATGCGGACCGCGCTGGCGAAGAACCTGGCAGCGGGGATGCCTCCGGCCCTCTTGGCCAGTGCTCGCCACAAGAACACCGTTGCCACCGTGTAGGCAACGGCATGGCCAAGGGCCAGCCCCTCGACCCCTCCACCCCGCGAACGGAACCAGAAGAACAGCGGAAAGTTCACCGCGGTATTGACTACCAACCACCAGCAGTTGATCCAGAACGGAGTCTTCGTGTCCTGCAACGCATAGAAGGCCCGCAGGAATAACTGGAAGAGCGAAAACGACACCAGCCCCAACACGAAGTAACGGAGGACGCGCGCGACGAGTGCAACGTCACTCCCTCGCATGACCCCGTGCTCTAAGAGCAGCCGGATGATGGGCGTGGCGAGCACGAAGTAACCGATGGCGGCAGGCAGGATCAGAAGCAAAGTGGTGCGCATACCCACCGATATCCGATCGCGATATAAGTCCCACCGTTGATTCATCGCGTGAGCACTCATGTCCGGTAGCAAGGCCGTTACGACAGACACCGCGAACAGTCCATGAGGAAGCATGTAGAAGGTGAATGCCGCCGTGTACGCGGTGTAACCACCGAGCTGAGCATCGGCGAGCTTCTGCACGATCAGGTAACCGATCTGATTGACGACGACGTAACCGATCACGAACACGGCAAGCCGTCCGAGCTTTCTGATCGCAGGGTGGCGTATCGAAAGAGTCAGCCGATAGCGACCCAGCCCCTTCAGGAAAGGTAGCTGAGTGAGCGCTTGAAGCAAGATTCCAAGCGTGGTTCCGCCGCCGATAACGACCAGCTGCCAGTTGCTGATCTCCCCGAGCCCGCCGACCGCGCCGTAAGAGAAATAGAAAGCTACGAACACGACGATCACCGCGACGTTGCCTAGAGCCGGCGTGTACATGGGGGCGCCGAATCTTCGATGCGCGTTCAACAACCCTGCGGTCACGGAGTACAAGCCGTAGAAGATGATCTGTGGGATGAAGAGGCGTAGCAAGAACGCGAGGACGCGCTGCTGCTCGACGGCTGCGCTCCCATGCAAAGAGCTTGCATAGAACTTTGCGATCAGCGGTGCGGCGACTATGCCGATGATCGTCATCGCGGTCAACACGACGATGGACAGATTGATGATGGCGCTGGCTACTTCCCACGCGCGGTCTCGGCCTTCGGTCTCGAGCAACTCGACGAACACCGGCACGAAAACGGAAGTGATCACGCCGCCGAGCACCAGCTCGTAGATGATGTTCGGCGCGGTGTTGCCGATGTTGTAGGTGTCCGCGAGGCGACCCTGAGAAACAACACCGAGTGCCCCCAGAACCGCCGCAACGCGCAGCACGCCTGTGATGCGCGAGAACACCGTGCCCACCGTCATCACGGCGGTGGCGCGCCGTAACGAGGTCACGCGGTTTGTGGGTCTGCGTCGGGTTCGGGCTCGCCGGTGGTCGAGCGCCGACGCCTAACACCACGCATCATGTAGAAGAGCAATAGGAAGATCCCGGCTCCCAGAGTGATCGCCAGTGCCACCTCGTTGAAATTCGTCGAACGGATCCTGATCGTCTTGGTCTGAATCACTCGACCGTTCGGCGTTTCGAGACTCACCTGCAGAGGATCGATGCCGCTGTTCTTGGCTGTGATACGGACGCTCACTTGCTGAGTCCGTGTGGCAACGCGAACGTGGATCGTCCGATCGAGGCCGAGGCTCTGCGCGCTCAGATGGATCAGTACGTTCACCGGATAACCGGTGTCGTTGAACACGACGAGCGGCACGTCCTCAGACCGCGACGTCATCGTGATCTCCGGTACTCCGCCGATATCGATCTTCGATAGCTCGTCGCGCGCGGTGCGTGCAGATTCGTCTGCGAAGGATCGACCCCGAGTTTGGGCTGCCGCGTCGCCCCACCACAGCCTGCTCTGCGCTACGAGTACGTTGTCGGACAGCCGGTCCAAGAGCGCGGCCGGCGGTTCGATCTGCCCGAAGCTTGCCGTTTCCGCAGAAGCTCCAGAGATCGCTTCGAAGTACCCCGTACCCGGATCGTCGTGCAGCGGATCCAGTGTTTGGACGATGTGGCGGGTCACCGCTGGAACCGCGTGGTTCAGGCCGGCAGCAGGCGTTCTCATCCGCAGCCATGGAGCATGCGCGAGACCGACGAATAACTGCCGCATGAGGGTGGGACTGGGATGCCACAACGAGGGAACCGTCGCTTGGACGACGCGGCCCTCGGTTCCCGGAAGCTCCGCCCAGATCAACGCGGACTCCGCGAACAGGCGCTGAAGGTCCAAGCGCCCTTGGCCTCCCTGCGCGAGCGCGGCGAATCGATCCTCCATCCCGGCGTCCGTTTCGTAACCGAGAGAGCGTCCTTGGGGACCATCGACTTCTATCGGACAGGTGAAGCTCGGCGAGCCCGACGGACACCCTGCGGCCGCGGGGTCGACCGGCTGCTCGACGGAATCTTGGGACCACAGCGTCCGAGCCGCGTACTGGCCAAGACGAAGATCGGAAAGGGTCTGCCCGTCGATCCTGCCTGCGGGTGGGAACAGCCATTGCGTTCCTGGATCGATGGCGAGAGCGGTCCGTGTCTTCTGTGCTCCAACGGTTACCTGCTTGAGCAACTCGGTCGCACCTAAGCGT
>JBHELU010000205.1:0-11878 GCA_046262955.1 Actinomycetota bacterium
GTGCACCGACCGGTAGTTCTCCTGTCGAGCACCGGAAGCCCATTGATGAGGAAGGCCGCGCTCTCTAACGACAGGGTGTACGCCGCCTGCCTTCGCAACGTGTCGGCCCAGGTTCATCAACTCGCTGCCGACGCGAGCCACGTCGTCCTGCTCGCCGGAGCGGACAAGAACCCGGACACCGAGCTCAGCAGCATCCCCGGCATGCGCATCGAAGACGAAATTTGCTGCGCGTTGATAGCTGCTCGTTTGATCGAGCACGGCTTCGAGGCAGACGACCGAACGCGCGCCGCCGCAGAGCGCCGGCAATCGGAGCCGCTCGACGTGATACGCAACGGACGGAGCGCTGCTTACCTTGCGCGCAGCGAGCAGCTAGACGATCTCGAGTTCATTTTGGAGCACGTCGACGACATCGACACCGTCTTCACGATCCAAGATGTCGAAGTACGGGCAGCTGCCGCATGAACGATCCGATGGCCACTCGGAACTGGGATGTCACAACTCCGGCGATCATCTTCAATCTCGTCCGTAATCCGTTCCAGCACGGATCTTTGGGGATCGCTCGCAGTCTTGGCCGTCTTGGTATCACCGTGCACACGATCACCTACGACGAGCGCGCGGCAGCAGGCCGCAGCCGCTACGTGTCCCGCCGCTTTCTTGAAGACCTAGAAGACTCGTCAGAGAGCGAAGTCGTCAAACGGTTGAAAGCTGTCGGCGAACAACTCGATCGACCAGCGGTTATCTATCCGACCGACGACGTCGCAGCCTTGCTTGTCCACGTCCACGCAGATGAACTTCGTCCGTACTTCCTCTTCCCCGATCAACCGCAGGGCCTTCCTCTCGATCTCTCTGCTAAGCGTCAGATGCACGGCCTGTGCTTGAAGTACGACGTCCCGGCCCCCGACACCCGAGCCCCGGCGAACGAGGACGAGGCCTTGGAGATCGCAAGAGATCTCGGGTATCCGATGCTGATCAAGGGGGCCAGCTCGTGGGCGGCTCACTTCATAAGTGGTCCGATCGAGATCTTCATCGCCCGCAACGAAACCGAGCTCAGAGCTCAGTTGCCCAAGATCTTCGCCAGATCGGATCCGAACGTGATCTTCCAGGAGTACATCCCGGGCACCCCCGAGTCGGTGTGGATGTTCAACGGATACTTCGACGCCGACTCCGAGTGCAGGTTCGGCATCACCGGCAGGAAGATCCGCCAGCATCCACCCCACTCCGGCGTGACTACGCTCGGGATCTGCGAGATGAACGAGACCGTGGACGCGCTGACGACGAAGTTCATGAAGGACGTCGGCTACCGCGGGATCCTCGATATCGGTTACCGGTACGACCCTCGCACCGGTGAGTACAAGTTGCTCGATGTCAATCCTCGGGTCGGTGGGAGCTTCCGCCTATTCGTCGGCCACGACGGGCTCGACGTAGTGCGCGCGCAGTATCTGGATCTGACGGGTCAGAGGATCCCGACCTCCGAACCGAATTGGGGACGGAAGTGGTTGGTCGACAACTACGACCCCCTATCCACTTTCCGTTATTTCCGGAACGGCGAGCTAAGCACCGGCCCATGGCTCAGATCATTCAAGAACACGGAGGAAGCTGCGTGGGCTTCAGTGAAGGATCCGCGGCCCTTCGCTGCGATGTCGTGGCGTCTCGCGAAGCGAGCGGTGGGAAAGATCCGAACGGGTAGCAAGGCCTCGATGCCTGCATTCCCACACCCACAAGAGGATCCTGAACCACCCACGCAAGCTCAATGACGTCTCCCGAGGAGAGGCGCGCGGTAGATCGTTTCTTTGACAACGACGCCCGGTACTGGCGCGACGTGTACGGGACCGACGGCCTCGACGCGCAGATCTATAAGAGGAGGCACGAGCGAGTCGTACGTCGGGTCGAAGAGCTGAATCTTCCTTCGGGAGCCGCCGCTCTCGAGGTTGGATGCGGAGCCGGGAAGCTCGCGATCTCCCTTGCTCAGCGCGGTTTCGACCTGACCGCGACCGACTCGAGCGCCGAGATGCTTCGAGCTGCGAGCCAAAGAGCAGTCGCAGAGCACCTTTCACTGCGTTTGGCGCGCACGGATGCGCATTCACTTCCCTTCGAGGATCGAAGCTTCGATCTGGTCACGGCGATCGGAGTCGTCCCGTGGGTGGCCGATCCGCAAGGCGCGATCAACGAGATGGCGAGAATCCTGAAGCCCGGGGGGTCTTTGGTCATGACCTCCGACAACCTGGGGCGCATGAACGTCGTTCTGGATCCGCGCAAGACGCCGGTCCTCGGTTCGATCAGGAAGGGCATCGGCAGGAGGCTGCGAGCAGCCGGCCTGGCTAGCGAACCTCCCGAAGTGGCCGTTTCGATGTATCGCCGCCGCGATGTGCTTGGTTGGCTCACCGCGGCAGGTCTCACGGTTGCGACCGACGAGACCATCGGCTTCGGTCCCCTCACTTTCCTGGACCGTCACGTTCTGTCCGAGAAGAGGTCGATCAGATTGGACGAACGACTGCAGACTTTGGCCGACAGAGGGGTGGCAGGTATCGCGGCGGCCGGCGCCCACCAGCTGGTCGTTGCACGCAAGCCGGAGTGACGGCCGCTATTTCGGCTGTGCGATGCTTTGAGCACGGGAAGTGGCCCAGCTTGGCAGGGCGCCGCGTTCGGGACGCGGAGGTCGGGGGTTCAAATCCCCCCTTCCCGACGTACAACTCGGTGCACGAGTAGATAGCCTCGATGGCGTGACAAGACGTGAGCTCCAAGTAGCTGCAGCGATTCTGCTCGTTGCAGCTTGCTTCGCTGGGTGCACAGGGGACGCGAGCCCGAAAGGCGCTGCGGGTCCTTCAGGGGGTGCCTCGGCTGTCCCTTCGGTCCTGTCCCCCAGACCTGCCCCCAGCCCGAGCGAGCCGGTCCATCTGCCACAAGCATCGATCGCGTGGAAGGACTGCGACGGGGGGTTCCAGTGCGGAACGCTCACCGTTCCCTTGGACTACGAACATCCAGTCAAGAGAAAGATCGATCTCGCCGTTATCCGTCGCCGGGCGAGCGACCCAAGCCACCGGGTCGGGTCTCTGCTTCTCGATCCAGGGGGGCCGGGGGCATCGGGAGTCCTATGGCTACGTAACATTTGGCGGCTGTTCGGTGGGTTGTCGCAAAGATTCGATCTGGTCGCCTTCGACCCGCGTGGAGTCGCCCAGAGCGCGCCGGTCAGATGCCTGGATGATGCCGACCTCGAGGACTACTTCCAGATAAACCCCGTCCCAACCTCCTCGCAAGAGAAGCGCGCGTGGATCTCCGCAAACAAGCATTACGACGAAGCGTGTCTTCGCAACGACAAAGAACTCGTCCACCACATCTCTACTCAAGACACGGCGTTCGACATGGAGTCATTGAGGCGAGCTCTGGGCGATCCCAAGTTGAACTATCTAGGGTTCTCCTACGGAACGTTCATGGGCGAGATGTACGCATCGCTTTTCCCGAAGCACGTGAGAGCGATGGCCCTGGACGCGGTCGTTCCACCTCGACTTACAACCACTGGATTCATCCAGGGCCAAGCAAGGGGTTTCGCACAGGACCTGCAGGACTTCTTCCAATGGTGCCGGACTAACGGCTGTTCGCTGTCGAGCTCCGGCGATCCCGAGAAAGTGTTGAATGAGCTCGTCCACCGCCTTCAGTACCACGTGATTCCCGCAGGCGAGACCCGGACACTTGCCCTGGGACAAGCAACTTACGGGGTTGCCGAAGGGCTGTACAACTCGGACAACTGGCCGCAGCTTTCATCGGCACTGTCTGCAGCCGCCGGAGGAAACGGCGCACCTCTGCTCACACTCTTTGACTATTACGCGCAAAGAGATGCGAACGGCCACTACACGAATCAATTCGACGCGTACAACGCGATCGTCTGCGTGGACCGCCCGTCTCCGAGATCACCTTCCAGGTATGGCCAGCTGGCAAAAAATCTTCAGCGCCGGTACGGAGTGTTCGGAGAGTTCTTAGCCTGGCAAACGCTTCCCTGTGCTTTCTGGCCCGTCGATCCCGTACCACTGCCGACCGGTCTCGATTCCAAACGCCTGGCAGCCCTTCTATACATCGGAAGGACCCACGATCCTGCAACTCCTTACTCATGGGCCAAGCTAGCTCAACAGGAAACGCGCGGATCCGTGCTTTTGACTCGAGTGGGCGAGGGACACACCTCGTATGGAAAGAGCACGTGCGTCCACGAAGCCGTCGATGCATACCTGATCGACCTGAAGGTGCCACCTAAGCACAAACGCTGTGAGGGGAGCTGATGCAAGGCATTCGCCAGACGTATCTAGACACTGCCGCGGCCGCCCGACCCGTCCTTGCTCATAAAGAAGTCGCAAGACGATGGAACGATCCGAGCGTCCTGCAAGAGTTCACGATGCGCGGTCTAGCGGGTCATCTGGTGCGAGCGGTGGGTTCGACGGTCGCCTATCTCGACCGTCCAGAGCCCGACGGTCCCCCCATCGATGCAGTTGCTTATTACGCGCAAGCCGTGGACACATCAGATGTGAGCGCGCCGTTGAATGTAGCCGTACGCGAACGAGGCGAGGCCGAAGCACAGGAAGGACATGCCGCGCTGGTCGAGCGGTTCGATCGGCTAAGCAGCGAGCTCGAACAACGTCTCCAGGATGAGCCACCGAGTCGAAAGATGAGCGTGTACAGGGACATGGAGATCCTGCTCGACGAGTACCTGATAACCCGCGTCGTCGAGCTGCTGGTTCACACCGACGATCTAGCCTCGAGCATCGGGATACCCACACCAACACCGAGCGCCGGTGCCGCAAACGTTG
Source organism: Actinomycetota bacterium (assembly GCA_046262955.1). Taxonomy (GTDB): domain Bacteria; phylum Actinomycetota; class CADDZG01; order CADDZG01; family WHSQ01; genus JALZGD01. The sequence goes on from JBHELU010000205.1 coordinate 4,794, forward strand.
CGATAACCAACCTCGTTTCAGTAGCCCGTCGGCGGCATGGAGATACCGCAGTTCTACGAGCTTTGGCACGCCGCGAGAGGGACAACGTGGACGCCCTTCGCGTTATCTGATCGGGCCCACGTCTCAGAGAGCGCCCTGAGGACCGACTAGGAATCCCGCTTCCGCACTCAGCGGAGCTGTGGCGCTGCTTTGCGAAGCGCGCCGTGGTCCTCATGTTCATGGCGTAGGGGCCGAGACGACGCCGGGCCCGGCCGTCATCTCGGCTTGCGTGGCCCCCATCACCACCATCACCCCGCCCGAGATAGCGAGCACCACCGGAACCGCGAACAGGAACCAGAATCCCAGCTCCGGGTGGTAGTGCGCGTATTTCAGAAGAGCAACGATCGGAGTGAAGCTCCAGAAATGTGCTGCCGCCACACCTAGATACATCGATCCGGCCGTTCTCAGGTCGCTCGCCGCAACCGCGACGATCGCAGCAACCAGAGAAAGAGCCAGCAGGATCGACGCGGCCGGCTTCTCGGAGATCGGCTTCAGCGAATCGCGTACCTCGTGCCGGACGATGAACCGGATCTCGACAAAGACCAGGCCCAGGATCAGCAGCACCAAGGCCGCGATCCCGATAGCGGCGAAGGGCCCCAACGCCACTGTCGGCTTGCGGTCTGTGAAAAGGGCTCCAGCAGCCACAGCAGCGGCAACCACGAGCACGATTCCCGGGATGACGGTGCGCCCCGGATATCCGTTGAACCAGGCGATCACCGCCAGCGAGAGGCCCGAGCCCACGATGAACCCCAGCGCGTACTTGCGTGTCGCAGGTAGGAGCGTCCCACACCCCACGACTATCAGCAGGCCGCCGAGGATGAATCGACCGAGAGTGATGAGCGATTTCCAATGAACGAGCGGAACAGAACCGAATCCCAGGATCAAAACAACGACGCCCGCAGCTACCGACAGGATTCCGGCTGCGATCGCAAGCTGGGCTACGGGGCCCGGCCCTGAAGTTGCCGGAAGTGACTCGGTGACTGGCGGTTCGGGCGCTGCGGTTTGGTCGGTCATATCTCTCCCCTCGAGTTTTCGTCCCCTTCAACTCTATGAGGAAGCAAATCCGTGGGGCTGCATTAAGGGCGTGATTGCCTGGGCCACGTGGCTGTTCACCAGCAAACTCGACCGTCGACGGCCACCGTCGTGCGGATCGTGGTCACCACGGTGCTCGTGCTGGCGATCATCTATGCGATCTATCAAGTGCGCTCGGTCCTGATCCTTGCTCTCGTCGCGCTGTTCCTCGCGGTCGGACTCGATCCGGCTGTGAGGATCCTCGAACGAAGAGGTCTGAAGCGCGGACAGGCAGTCACATTGATCTTCGTTGCCAGCATCCTGTTCATCGCGGGCTTCATCGCGGCGGTCGTGCCGCCTTTGATCTCGCAGGTAGCGCACTTCGCTAGCAATCTGCCTCACTACGTCCAGGATCTAGCCGACAAGAACCCGCGCATCGCAAGATTCGTTTCAGAGAACGACATCTCGACCAAGCTGAAGGATGCCACCAGCCACGTTCCCAGCATCATCGGTGGATCGCTCGGAAAAGTCGTCGGAGTGGCCGGATCGGTCGCGTCGGCATTCTTCAACATGCTCACCGTGTTCGTGCTGACCATCTATTTCTTGCTCAGTTTGGCAAAGATCAGAGAGGGCTCGCTGCGTCTCGTTCCTCGTAGCGAACGTGAGCGGGTCGCAAAGCTCGTCGATCCGATCCTCGAGAAGGTCGGGGCTTACGTCGGCGGCAACATTGCCACATCGATCATCGCGGGAGCCGTGTCGTTCATCTTCTTGATCAGCGCGCGCGTGCCTTATCCGGTTGCACTGGCTTTGTGGGTGGCGATCGCCGATCTGATCCCGTTGGTCGGCGCCACGCTCGGAGCGATCCCCGCCGTGATCGTTGCGTTCTTCGCTTCGCCTTTGCAGGGGATCGCAACGGTTGTCTTCTTCATCATCTACCAGCAGGTCGAGAACTACTTCGTCGTTCCTAGAGTGATGAAGAAAGCAGTCGACCTGTCACCGGCTGCGGTTCTGGTGGCGGCACTCGTGGGAGCTGGGTTGCTTGGGTTCGTCGGAGCCCTCATGGCGATCCCTGCGGCAGCCGCGTTGAAGATCGTCGTGCACGAAGTGGTCGTACCGCGTTCCGAAAGTGCTTAGCGGCTAGCCGACGAGCGAGCGGAACCACTCGATCGTTCGATCCAGTCCGTCCTCGAGTCCCACTTTCGGTTCCCATCCAAGGATCTCTCTGGCCCGAGTGATCTCGGGGCGCCGCACCCTCGGGTCGTCGATGGGAAGAGGTTTGAACTCGATAGCGGAGCTCGAGCCCGTCCGCTCGATGATCGTTTCCGCCAACTCCAGGATCGTGTACTCATCCGGGTTCCCGATGTTGACGGGATCGTGCTCGTCGGAATCGACCAGTCGGGCGAATCCTTCGATGAGATCTGCTACGTAGCAGAAGCTTCGAGTTTGGCTCCCATCCCCGTAAACAGTTATCGGTTTGTTTTCGAGCGCTTGAGCAACGAAGTTGGGGATCGCGCGTCCGTCTCCCGGAGCCAGCCGGGGGCCGTAGGTGTTGAAGATACGTCCTATGCGGATGTCGACCCCGTGCGCGCGATGGTAGGCCGCGGTGGTGGCCTCCGCGAAGCGCTTCGCCTCGTCGTACACACCACGAGGGCCGATGGTCGAGACATTGCCTCGGTACGACTCAGGTTGGGGGTGCACCTCGGGGTCTCCGTAGACCTCGGACGTCGAAGCCAGCACGAACGTCGCACCGAAGGACTTGGCTATGCCCAAGGTATTGATCGTTCCCAGAGCGCCAACCTTCAGCGTGTGGATCGGGTTCGCAAGGTACGCGGGAGGGCTCGCCGGTGACGCGAAGTTGAACACGACATCGGGCCGCTCCTGAGGGACGTAAGGCTCGATGATGTTGTGGTCGACCAACATGAAGCCCGGTTCCTCGGTTAAGTGCTCGACGTTCCTCCGGCTGCCGGTAAGAAAGTTGTCGACGCACTCGACGCTCCATCCGCGGCCCAACCAGTACTCACAAAGATGGGACCCGAGGAAGCCGGCGCCACCTGCGATCAAAGCTCGTTTGGTCACGAAATCACTCTTACGCGACGAGAAGCTCCGCGACCTGCACGGTGTTCAGCGCGGCCCCCTTGCGAAGATTGTCTGCAACGCAGAACAGTTCCAGCGCTCGGTCGTCGAAGGGATCCTGGCGGATGCGACCCACATAGCACGCGTCCCGCCCCGCAGCCTCCAGGGGGGTTGGGTATGCGCCGGAGGCGAGATCGTCGACAACCTCGACGCCATCCGCGTTCCGAAGCAAAGTCCGAGCCTCGCCTGGTGTCACAGGTTCCGAAAACTCGGCGTGGACCGCGACCCCGTGTCCCACCACAACGGGTACTCGCACGCACGTGGCAGTCACCTTGAGGTCGGGAAGCCCCATGATCTTGCGGGTCTCGTTGCGAAGCTTCAGCTCTTCGCTGGTGTAGCCGTCCTCTTTCACGGAACCGCACCTAGGGATGACGTTCAGTGCCAGAGGATGACCGAATACGTCGCCTCCTTGAAGAACGTTTCGTGCCAGGCCGGTGACGACATCGTCCGGCTCCTTGGCTGCTCGTTGCACTTGATCCCACAACTCGTCGACTCCCGGTCTGCCGGTGCCGGACGCCGCTTGGTAAGAGGCGAGGATCAGCCTTTGGAGCTCGAACCTGCGATGCAGAGCCGCAAGAGGAACGACCATGGCCAAGGTTGTGCAGTTAGGCGACGCGACGATGCCGGTCGGTCGGTCGGCCACGGTTGCGGCATTCACCTCGGGGACGACGAGTGGAACGCTCGGATCCATGCGGAAGGCCGCGGAGTTGTCGACCACGATCGCTCCACGCTCGACCGCGACCGGTGCCCACTCCAACGAGATCTCATCGGGCACATCGAACAGGGCGATATCGGCGCCATCGAAAACCTCGGGGGCCAGCGCTACGACCTCGAGGGCGCCCCCCTTGAAAGCGAGTTTCCGGCCTGCAGAACGCGCCGAGGCGACAGCCACGAGCTCACCGGGGAAATCGCGTTCCTCGAGGATCCGGAGCATCTCGGATCCAACCGCGCCCGTCGCTCCGACGAGAACGGTTCTCACGACTGGCGTCCGAGGCTCTGATCTGTTTCGGTCCCCACTGCCCGCAGCTGGTCCGTCACGGTTGCCGGATGCTTCTCGCGCATAACGACCTCGGTCGACAGTTCGAAGCGGTCGTGCAGAGCCTTGACGGCGCGCTCTACCTCAGAGCCACGGACCACACAAGAGACCCGGATCGACGAGGTTGAAATGACCTCGATATTGATCCCCGCATCGGCAAGAGCATCGAACATGTCGGCGGCAACACCCGGATTGGTCTTCATCCCTGCGCCGACCAAGGAGATCTTGCCAATGTCCGCGTCTTTGTCGACACCCTGAGCGCCCACGTCCGCGGCGATCGCGTCAAGAAGGGCGCCGATACGACGGAGATCCTCGGTTGGGCATGTGAAGAAGATGTCGGTGAACCCCTCTTCCGAAACGCTCTGAACGATCATGTCCACATTCACGCCATCATCCGCGAGCGGGCGGAAGACGCGGGCCGCTACACCGGGTTGATCCGGCACTCCAAGGATCGTGACCTTGGCTTCGGATGTGTCGTGAGCGATCCCGGAGATGATCGCTTGTTCCATGCGTTCGTCCTCCTTCTTGACCCACGTGCCCTCAGCGTCCGAGAACGACGAACGGACGTGGACCAAGACACCGTAGTTACGAGCGTATTCGACGCAACGCAACATCAGTACTTTGGCGCCCGAGGCCGACATCTCCAACATTTCTTCGTAGGACACAGCGTGAAGCTTTCGAGCTTCCGGAACGATTCGCGGATCGGCTGTGAAGACTCCCTCGACGTCGGTGTAGATCTCGCACAGGTCGGCCCCGAGAGCAGCTGCCAGCGCAACCGCAGTGGTATCCGATCCTCCGCGGCCCAATGTCGTTACGTCGAAGCTCGTCGAGACTCCCTGGAACCCGGCAACGATCACGATCTTGCCTTCGTCGAGAGCTTCGAGCACGCGCTTTGCGCGGACGTCGACGATCTTCGCTTTGCCGTGCCGCGTGTCGGTGACGATCCCGGCTTGCGAGCCCGTGAAAGAGATGGCTTGGTGGCCGAGTTCGATGATCGCCATCGACAAAAGTGCCATCGAGATGCGCTCGCCCGCCGACAGCAGCATGTCGAGCTCTCGAGCGTGAGGTAGCGCCGAGATCTGAGCGGCCAGATCCACGAGCTCGTCGGTCGTATCTCCCATCGCTGAAACGACGACGCAAACGCGCTGCCCGGCTTCAGCTGCAGCTACGACTCGGCGGGCTACACCCTGGATGCGGCTGGCGTCGGAGACCGACGTGACACCGTATTTCTGAACCACGAGACCCATATCGTCACCGTAGCGGACGGCGACAGAGAGACCGCAGAACCCTGCTAGTCCCCGCAGTGCTTCTTGTTGCCCGGCCCTGGCTTGTCGTGATCGCAATCGTGCCCGTGATCCGGTTGTGGATCGCCCTTCGGCTGCTGGGTCGGCGTCGGGCTCGGTTGTGGCGGCGTCTGGGTCGGTGTCGGCTGCGGCGTTGGGTGCGGCGGATGAGTGGGGTGAGTGGGGTGCGGTCTGGTGGAGCCGGTGCCGTCCGAGTTGCCTGTGGGACTATTAGTCCCGTCGTGGCTTGTTTGCCCTGTGGTGCCATTTGGTGCATGAGTCGAGTGGGCCTTGTGCGTAGGCGCTCGATGGTGGTTCGGTCGAGCGGGCTTGTGCGTCTTAGCCGGCACGTGGAACTGAGCTTTGTGACCCTTTATGTGAAGCGCTGAGACCTGCGCAGCAGCCTGACCTACCGGCGCGACCGCGACATGCGACGAGTTGTGGTCGCGCGGCCCCCCCAGCCCATTGAAAGCAGGCATCCCCGGGACGACCGCCGCAAGCAGAACGGCGGCACCAACACCACCGGCAGCCGGAGCAACATTCCCGAGGCCCCATCGCTTCAGCCACGCAGTGGCTCGCCGAACCCAGGCTTGAGGTGCAGCCAGGAACGCGAGCAAACCGGTGACCGGGACTCGTACGGGAAGGGTCATGACGAACGCGGAAACAACATCTGGATCGAACTGGCTGCCCGCGTTCTGCTGGAGGGTCTCGATCGCTTCGTCGCGACTTGACCCCGAACGGTATGGACGACTGGAAGTGATCGCGTCGTACGTATCCGCTACCGAGATGATGCGCGCGAACAACGGGATCTCTGTCGCGGCCAACCCATCCGGGTAACCGAACCCATCCCAGCGTTCGTGGTGGTGACGGACCGCCGAAACGACGTCGACACTCGCAACTAGAGAAACCATCCAGGCGCCGACCACAACGTGCTCTTGAACGACCTGACGTTCGTAAGCGCTTAGTTCGCTTGGCTTACGCAAGATGCGATCGGGAACCCGGATCTTTCCAACGTCGTGAAGGGTGGCGGCGGTCCGCAACTCTTCGACATCCGCCGGTGGTAACCCCATGGCCAGCGCCGTTCGATAGACGTGGCGCGACACGCGCTGTGAATGGCCGTGTGTGTAGGGGTCCTTGCTCTCTAGAGCTGTCGTCAGCTCTTGGAGAACGGCTAGCTGTTGCCCCGGCGTGATGTTGATGTTGTCGACAGGCCGACCTTCACGATCGAGCCCGAGCAGTGTCGTTCCGTGTTCGAGCCTCCGCTCGAGACGGTGACGGTGCATCCAGCCCCACAGCATGAGCTCGTCGAACGAAACATCAGCCGAAGCGGGGTTGCGGTGCCAGACTGCGGCTCCGATCGTCACCGCCCCGATCGCGAGGAAAAGGAAGATGAGGGCGTCCACCGCGATGGGTGGATGAGGAAGCATGAGGGCCGAGATCGAGATCGTGAGGATCAGCGGCCCCCCGATCGTTGCTGCGGTCGCCCCGATCGCCCGTGACAGATAGGGCCGTACGTCTACGTGCTCGTCGCTCTTGATGATTACCCCCGCATTTTGACTACGCACGGCATCCTACCGGCTGCA
>JBHELU010000206.1:0-7347 GCA_046262955.1 Actinomycetota bacterium
TCAACCGTCCTATGACGAACCCCCGACACCATCGCCCTCAAACCAGCAACCGCCCCAGCCGCCCCCGCGAAGAGCACGCCCAAGAACGCCCGGTTGCCCACATCGACGACGAGATCGTGCGCGAACTGCGGGCTACCGCGCGGCCCGGGAAGGCCGAGATCCTGGTCAAAGTGTTCTCCGAAGCCGTCGGCGCCTATCTGAGCGAGGACTATCGAGAAGCGGTTCGCCTTGCCGAGCAAGCGAAACACATCGCACTCCGTTCGGCCTCGGCGCGCGAGCTGCTCGGTCTCGCTTACTACCGCGCGGGTCAGTACAAAGAGGCCTCTCGTGAGCTCGCTGCATTCAAACGCCTGGCCGGATCGCTATCTCAGAATGCGGTGCTCGCCGACTGTTACAGAGCCATGGACAAACCCGAGAAGTCGATCGAATTGATCGACGAGCTCGACTCCAAGTCGGTCGAGCCCGCAGTCTTTTATGAAGGAGCCATCGTCGCTGCCGGCGCGGTTGCCGATCAGGGCCGGCTGGACGAAGCGATCGCGCGACTCGAGCGACTCGATCTCAGACCAACGGTGGCCGAGGAGCATCACGTGCGTGTGTGGTACGTGCTCGGGGATCTACTACAGAAGAAAGGACGCTTCAGCCAGGCCAAAAGCTGGTTCGAAGCAGTTGCAGCTGCAGATGCAGACTCGACGGATGCACCTGCGCGGGCAGCGCGTCTCGCTAAACGAACCTAGACACGGTTCCGACGGTCAGGACCACTCCTCCGCCGTCACCGCGTAGATATTGTGGTCTTCCCACACTCCGTTGATGCTTAGGTATCGCAGAGCCACTCCTTCGAAACGGAAACCGACTTTCTCGACCACGCGGATCGAGCTCGCGTTTCGGGGCATGATCCCGGCTTGCACCCGATGTAACGAGGCTCTGTGAAAAGCGAAGTTCACCGCCAGCTTCAAAGCCTCGGTGGCGACTCCGCGGCCGTTGTTAGCCTGGTCGACGAAGTAGCCCACTGTCGCGTTGTGCCAGCCGCCTCGTACCACATTCGACATCGAGATCCGACCGATCAGTTCGTCCGAGAGATTGTCGAAGATCCCGAAGACGTACTGCAGCCCGCCTTTCCACGCGCGCTCCTCGTCCTCGAGCAGCCGGACCTGAGTCTTGAGAGTGAAATGGGTCTCGGGACGGCGCGGCTCGAATGGGGCCACGAACTTCCGATTTCGCAAACGAAGGTCGAGCACCTCGCTTGCTTCGGAACAATCGAAACGCCGGATGTGACAGATAACCCCGCGCAACAGATCCTGGGCAGACGCAGGGACCGTCGACGGGTGATCGTCCGTGCGGCTCAGCTTGCCTTCTCCTGCTTATCGAAGTAACGCATGTAACCCCAAGCGTTCATCCAGAACGAAGTCGTTTGCTCCATCCGCTCGATCGCATCATCATCCACGCGGCCCTGCATCTCTGCCCGCGCGTCTGCTTCGACGCGTTTGGCCACTTCGTCCAGCTCTCGAGTTGAAGAGCGTGCGTCTTCTACCCAACGAGCCCACAAGATGAGTGCTTCGACCGACCGATCGCATACGTCCGCGACCGTTGTCGGCCGCGGCCCCCCGTCCTGAGGGCCGTAATGCGTAAGCCAAACCTGCGACGGGTCGAGGAACTTGATCCGCTCGATCGATCCGATCGCTTTCTCGAGGTGGAACTCGGGCGGAGGTGTTGCCGGGCGTACCAACCCGACCTCGGGAAGACGAACGCCCAACGCGTCTCCTGTAAACATGATCCCCGTCGCCGAATCCACGTACGCGTGATGGTGGTAGGCGTGGCCCGGAGTCTCCACCGCCGTGAGCGTCCTGCCCCCCAGATCGATCTCGTCTCCGTCTTTCAATGACGTCAGGCGATCCTCCGCTATCGGGTCGATACCGCCCCAGAGCTGCTTCATCTTGTCGCCGTAGATCCGCGCGGCGCTGGACCACAGCTTGCTCGGATCGATCAGATGCGGCGTGCCAACCTCGTGCACGTAGACGTGCGCGTCTGGGAACTGCCGGCACAAGGTTCCGGCGGCTCCAGCGTGATCCATATGGATGTGCGTCACGACGATCTTGTCGAGAGACTCGATGCCTAGAGCGCCCAGGGCTGCGAGCACGTTCGACACCGACGACTTGGGCCCGGTTTCCACCAGGGTTCGCTCCTCGGGGAAGAGGAAGCAAGCAGTGATGCCGTCTCGCCCATGCATCTTGGTGTCGATGATCGTCGGCAGTTTGCTCGCTGAATCGGTCATGCCACTCCAGTCTTCACGAAAGCTTGACAAATAGCCGGGTTGCGACCCCGCAGCTTTGGTTACGTTGACGCGGATGATAAGTGCCTCCGACGGAAAGTCTGTCTCGAAGCGCGCCAAACGCATCCACGACGCCGTCATGATCATCAACCCGAACGCAGGGCGCTTCTCGGCCGAGCAAGCACAACGAGTGATCGATCACCTGAACGTCAGACTTCGCACGCAGGTTCTGACCACCGGCTCCCGCGACGTCGGGATCGAGCTTGCGACGGAAGCAGCATCGGCGGGGGTCCCGCTCGTGATCGCTTTCGGTGGTGATGGACACGTCAACGAAGTGGCCAACGGCGTAGCGGGGACCGATTCGGCGCTGGGGGTCATCCCGGGCGGGACGATGAACGTCTTTGCACGCGCACTCGGGATCCCCCTCGACCCCATACGCGCCGCGGACGAGCTTCTGGCGGCGCTCGATACGCCCGAGCGCGTCGTGCCTCTGGGTCGGATGGACGACAGGTACTTCACTTTTTCAGCCGGCTGCGGCTTCGACGCAGAGGCGGCCGAGCGCGTCGAGCGTGACATTCCCGCCAAGAGACGATTCGGGGAGCTGTTCTTTTACTGGAGCGCGTTCCGGGTGCTTGCAGGCTCTTACCGCTATCGTAATCCGTCGATGATGCTCGAGGGTCCTTTCGGAAAGATACCGGTGGCCATGACGGTCGCGTCGAACACGGGACCTTATGCGTATCTTGCCGGCCGGTCGATCAATCTCGCTCCCGAGGTCGAGCTGGAGGGTGGACTCGACGTGTTCGCGCTCAAACGCATGCGTCTCGAGTCGTTCCCCTTGTACGCATGGAGATCGATCTTTTCGGGGCAGTTCATCGACCACCCCGATTCCTTCTACCGTCACGATCTAACCTCGCTCGATGTCTACGCGGAGACTCCGTTCGCACGCCACGTCGACGGCGAACCACTCAAGCCCAAGACATCGACGCACTTCGAGCTCGTACCGGGCATCTTGAAGGTCCGCGCGTGAGCTTCCTCGTGCTGGGAGGAGCGCCCGATGTGGTCGATGCTGTTGTGACCCGCCTTGTGGCCGACGGAGATCTCGTGCGCGTGGTTGCGACTGACGAGGGTCGAACCGAGTCCCTCCGAAAGTTGGGTGCGTTCGTTGCTACTGGGGATCTGTCCGACGCGGACCTGGTCGAGAGAGCCGCACAAGGCGCGCGCACCGCAGTGATCCTCGATCCGGGCCCCGTCACTGCAAAGCTTCTCGATGCCATGCTTGCGGCGCGGATCTCCCGGGTCATTTACGCGGGTCGCGACCGCGGAGCGATCCAACTGATCGGGAGCCGGCCTATGGATCACGTCATCCTGAGGCGAAGTCGCAATCCGCTTAGACGACCTTCCGAGCTCGCCGCGATCGTGACTGCTGTCGTCGCCGCGGACGATCTGGCAGGAACGCCGCGCACGACGATCGATCTGTCGAACAAGAACGCGCTGGAAGAGCTGCGGGGGAGCTAGGCCGGAGCGCCGAGGTAAGCCTGGCGGATCTCGGAGTGATTGAGGATGTCGTCTCCGGCTCCCGAATAGACGAGCGTCCCCTTCTCCATAACGAACGCCCGGTCCGCAAGCTCGAGCACACCGGCGTTCTGCTCGACCATGAAGACGGTGACGCCGTCGTCGTTGATTCGGTTGACGACTTCGAACACCGTCTGCGTAAGTTTTGGAGACAGTCCCAGCGAAGCTTCATCGATCAGCAGCAACTTGGGCCGCCCCATAAGACCTCGCGCGATCGCGAGCATCTGCTGCTCGCCCCCGGACAGCGTCCCGGCAAGCTGCGTCCACCTCTCGCGCAGCCGTGGGAAGTACTGAACCGCTTGCTCGACGATGTCGCGGGTCTTCTCCTTATCTCGCCGGTACGGCCACGCGCCAAGCCGCAGGTTCTGGGCGACGGAGAGTTGAGGAAAGACGTGTCGCCCCTCGGGCACCAGCACGATCCCTTCGTGCACGCGCTTTCGAGCGTTCAGGGAGGCGATGTCGTTCCCGTTGAACGAGATCCGGCCCCCCCACGGGTCGATCAAGCCCGCGAGCGCGAGGACCGTCGTCGTCTTGCCGGCTCCGTTCAGACCGAGTAGAACTGCGGTTTCGCCTTGCTCTACGTCGAAGGAGATCCCGCCGAGCACTGGCAGGGTCCCATAGCCGGCAGTCAACCCTTCGACCTCAAGAAGCGGCATCGGCCGGCTCCTGCTCGTCGACGTCGGCGTGCTCGGTCACCTCGCCGCCAAGGTATGCGGCGATCACTTCGGGATGTGACTGAACCTGGGCCGGAACGCCCTCGGTAAGTACCTGACCGAAGTTCAGGACGTACACGTAGTCGCAGACGTCGACGACCAGCGGAACGTGATGCTCGATCATCAACACCGTCAGGTTCAGCGTTTGCCTGAGCTTGAGTAACCGTTCGCCCAACGCGTGCGCTTCGTCGGGGCCCATACCCGAAGAGGGCTCATCGAGAAGAAGCAGGTCCGGGTCTGTTGCCAGGACCGTGGCGATCTCGATCAGCTTGAGCGTCCCGTATGGGAGTCCTGCGAGTTGCGAATCCTTGAGGTGCGATAACCCCAGAAAATCGAGAACCTCCATCGCGTTCTCGCGCAGGCGGCGCTCTATTGCAAAAGACTTGAACGCGCCGAACATGCCGCTCGCCGCGCTGTAGTTGACGCGCGAGTGCTGCGCGACTAAGCAGTTCTCGAGAACAGTGAGGTCGCGGACCAATCCGATGTTCTGGAAGGTCCGGCCCATCCCCAGTGCCGTCCGGCGATGCGTGGGTAGCAACGAGATGTCCTTGCCTCGGTACCAAACGCTCCCGTCGTTGGGCTGATACAGGCCGGTGATGCAGTTGAAGAGCGTTGTCTTCCCGGCTCCGTTGGGCCCGATGAGCCCCACGATCTCCCACTCGGGGACCGTGATCGTGACGTCTTTCAACGCGACAAGCCCACCGAAACGGATGCCGAGATCGCGGACTTCGAGGATCGCGGTCACGATTCCGACCCCTCTGTGGAACCGATGAGCTCGGGCGAGGTTTGCGTCTCGGGAGCAACCGGTGACCCGTTCGTCGACCGTCTCTTGAAGAGGCCCTGTAGCCGCGCTTTAGGTTGACCCCCGCTCGGATGGCCACCGCCTTCAGGATGTTTAGTGAAGCGTTTACCCGATAGCCATCTGGTGATCGGTGAGATCTGCTCGGCGATCCCGCCGGGAAATCTGATGATGGTCAGAACCGCAAGCAAGGGACCGATCAGCAATGTGATGTAGTTGGGGTCGCGGTGGAAGGTGTCTTTGAAGAAGTTGTCGAAGCCGCTGTAGATGATGATCAAGTAGGGGAACAGAGCGAAGAACGCCGACCCGATAACGACCCCGGTTCGGCGGCCGAGGCCGCCCACGACGACCATGAGCACCCACAGCAGCGTGTTCGAGAAGTTGAAGTTATTCGATACGACGTTGAACTCATGAAAGGCGAACAGAGCGCCGGCGATGCCTGCGAAGAGGCCGGACATCATGAATGCGAGGACCTTGTATGCAGTGACGTTGATGCCGTAAGTGGCGGCGACCGCATCCGATTGCTTGATGGACAGGATCGCCCGGCCCACCTTGGAACGCATGAGTCGCCAGTCGATGAACAAAACGATGGCAAGGAACACGAAGCACAGATACGCGTAGGCGTGATCGCCCACGAACCCGTTGGGTCGAGGAGCGGGCTGACCGGCCCCGCCATTGGTAAGCGCCGGGATCTCGAAAAGCGATCGTTCGGCCACGAATCCATACGCGAGCGTGATCAGGGCGAGATAGAGGCCCTTGATCCGCGGGGCGACAAGCCCGAGGATCCCGGCGGCAACCGCGCCCGCTGCAGCGGCGATGACCACGGCGATCAGAAACGACCCAAGCGAGCAGTTATCGGTGGTGCACTTCGCGCTCTTGGTGACGTAGAACGCTGCAACGAACGCCGAGATTCCCACGAACGCCTGATGCCCCAGGGACAGTTGGCCCAGATACCCGAGAACGACATTCAGCGAAAGACCGATGATTGCGAAGATCACCGCGAGCGAGATTCGGGCCGCCCAGAAGCCCTTAACGCTTCCGGTTATCCAGAGCGTGCCTCCGAAGATGATGACTAAGACGGCGACGCGCGCCGCCCACCCTTGTGGGCTTGGCGTCCACGCATCGGCGGGGGATCGTGCCGGCGTCGATACCTCCGCCGTTTCGGCCAAGTCCTTTGACTCCGAAGCCCCTTGAGCGATCATGCTTCACTCCCGAGAAGCCCTTGGGGCCGAGTGAGCAGAACTGCCAAAAGCGCGACGAGCAGGATGACGTCGGGTATGTCGGGGAGGTAGCCCTGCAACAACTTGTCGCCGATCGAATAGTGGCCTGAGGCCCACTGCGATAGGGCCTGGATGAGGCCGACCGCGACGCCACCCACGAACGCTCCCGGCAAGCTGGTCATACCGCCGAGAACAGCGGCGGTGAATGCCGGGATAAGGACGTACAAGGTCACGACTCCCGGTACGAGATTGGTCGTAGGTACATAGAGGATGCCGGCGATCGCGCCGATGAACGCGGCAGAGCCCCAGATGAATGGCGAGATCCGGTCGATGCCGATGCCTACCACCCGGGTTGCGAACGAGTCCTGTGAAGTTCCCAGGACCGCAAGGCCGAGGTCGGTGCGAGAAAAGAAAAACCCCAAGACGACGGCAAGCGCCAACAGGACGCCGATGATGATCAGGTGCTGGGGATCAAGGATGTAAGTGAAGATCGTGATGCCTTTGCCGTGAACGATGGGCTCGAGGTTCTTCAACTCGGGAAGGAAGACGACGAACTCGACGCCGATCGCAAGCAGAGCGAACGCAATCGTCGCGACCAGCAACGTGACTCGCGGCTTGTCCAGCAATGGGCGCACGATGACTCGCTCCATCGCCAACCCGATCAGGACGGTGATCACAACGGCCGCGATGACGCCGACCCAATACGGCAGCCCGTACTGACGATTGAATAGATAGAGCGTGAACGCGGCCAGCGTGGCGAACTCGCCCTGGGCGAAG
>JBHELU010000207.1:0-4790 GCA_046262955.1 Actinomycetota bacterium
GGTGTGTGACGAGCATGCCCGCGACGCGAGCAGAAGGATCAAGGGATCTCTGTTTCGTGTCGATTGGCTCGAGAAGTGACGGTTTTTTCGAATCGTTCCCGAGTTACCGTCTGCGCCACGGCCGTACTGGTTTTATTGATACCTATCGGTCGAGTCGGGAGCACGCCTCTGCCCGGCGCACCTAGCTGTCCGATCTTTCCCAAGAGCAATCAGTGGAACAAGCGCGTCGAAAACCTTCCGGTCTTGGGGAACTCTCACGCGATCGTCAAGAGCATCGGGCTGTCGACTGGTCTTCATCCGGACTTCGGATCGGGTCGTTACAACGGGGGACCCATCGGCATCCCGTTCACGACCGTGCCCGGCGACCAGAAGAAGGTTCCCGTTCACTTCCACTACGCGAGCGAATCCGACCCGGGTCCTTATCCGATCCCGAAAGACGCTCCGATAGAAGGGGGCCGGAAATCGTCCGGCGACAGGCACGTGATCGTCGTCGACCGCGGCCACTGCAAGCTCCACGAGCTCTATGCGGCGCACCCACGTGACGGAGGCAAGCGGTGGCGAGCCGGATCGGGCGCAACGTGGAACTTGAATTCCAACAAGCTGCGACCCAAAGGGTGGACGTCCGCAGACGCGGCGGGGCTCCCCATCCTTCCGGGCCTCGCACGGTGGGACGAAGTCAAGAAAGGTGCGATCAATCACGCGCTACGTTTCACGGTTTCCAGCTCGCGCCGCAAGTACATCTACCCAGCGCGGCACTTCGCTTCCGATCTGACTAACCACAACCTCCCGGCGATGGGGCAGAGGTTGCGCTTGAAGAAGAGCTTCGATATCTCAGGGTTCCCGCGTCAGGCGCGCATCGTCCTCAAAGCTTTGAAGCAATACGGGATGATCGTTGCGGACAACGGATCCGACTGGTACATCTCGGGAGCGCCGAACAAGCACTGGAACAACAATCAGCTTCACACGTTGGGCCGCGTCGAGGGCCGCAACTTCGTAGTTGTCAACACGTCGTCCCTCCCGCGCCCCTGATCGCAACTAGGGCGGGCAAGACCCAGGCGTGTTACTGGCCGCCTGTCAAGACTGCGCTTCCGGGAGTGAGTGCTTTAGCCGTGACCTTGTCGCCTGCTTGGAATGCAAACGAGACCGCCGTTGGGTCGCCCCCGGATGGGCTCTTCAAAGAGGTCTTGAGCTTGCCCGACTTGATGATGACGATCCAACTCCCACGCCCCACCGCTCCACTGACCGGCGTTGTGGCGTCCTGAGTCACCGTAAAAGTGCATTGAGATTGTCCCGGATTCACGGCGAGGCATTCATCCATCGGGCCTCTGGGCGCAAACGCGGACACCGGTTGCGGAACGAGCGCTGAGCCGACGATCATGACGACAAGGAGTCTTCGCATCTTCTATTTCCCTTCCCCTGTCCACCGGTCGAGGGCAACCGGCGTGATGTTTCAAGGGATGACTTCGGGACGCAGCTCGGATGTCCTTGTTGGGATCTCGATCGGCCGGGGGCACTCGACCGCGTTTCCTTGATTCTTTTCCAAGAAAGCGCGCTCCCACGTCACATTCCTGGAAAAGAAGCGACGATTAAGCCTCGTAGACGGAGATCTCCGTTGCCTTCACGGTTGCCCACACCCGCCGGCCGGCTGCTAGATCCAGCTCGGAGACCGAGCCGGGGGTCACTTCGGCGACGAGGTCGAGGTCTCCGGTGAGGCTCACCCGGACGGTTCGGTCTGCCGGCTCGAGCGATTTGATGGTGAGAAGCCATGCATTGCGCGGGGATCCTTTCGGTTCGTCGAGATGCAAGGCGACGGCTCGCGGATCGATCGCAACCAGTGCTTCGCGTGGTGGGTCTTGGGCAACTACCAGGGTCGTATGCGCCAGCTCAACTGCTCCCTCGCTGCCGGTTCCTTCATAGAGGTTCGTTCCCCGCAAGTTCGCGACGTACTTGGAACGGGGCCGTGCAGCTAAGTCCTCGAACGTTCCCGACTGGGTGATGCGACCGTTCTCGAGAACCACGACCGAATCGGCTAGCGCCCCCGCTTCTAGATGATCGTGGGTCACGAGGATCGTGCTGCCCTCGAACGAGCTCAGGTGTTCCCTAAGAAGATGCCGAACCTCGCCGCGTGTCGTCACGTCCAGATCTGAAAGCGGCTCGTCGAGCAACAGCAGGGCAGGTTTGACCACGATCGCCCGAGCCAGCGCGACGCGTTGAGCCTCACCTCCCGACAACTCGATGGGCTTCTGCGTGAGGTGGTCCGATAGTCCAAGGGAATCGAGTAGCTCAGAGGCTTGCCTGCGCGCAGCGCCTTTGTCCATCCCTTGTCTGCGTAGTGGATAGGCGACGTTGTCGCGCGCGTTAAGCCATGGAAAGAGCCGAAGCGCTTGGAACATGACCCCAACACTTCGTGATTGAGGCGCTAGGTGCACACCGCGGTCGGTGTCGACCCAGGTTGTCCCATCCACTGATACCTGACCATCTTGTATCGGAAGCAGGCCAGCCAGTGCGGCGATGATCGTGGACTTGCCGGCACCGTTCGGTCCCACTAGTGCGAGCGTGCCCGCGCTCGGTGCCCGCAGTGTCGCGTCGACTGCTGTTGCGCCGCGTTGCAAGCGGATGCGCGCGTCGACGGTCACCCGAACCTCAGCCTTCCCCGCAGCGCAACGAAGATCGCGACTGCTACTGCGAGCAGCAAGACACTCAACATGATCGCTCCGTTGGGATCGGTTTGCAGCGTTTGATAGATGTCGAGTGGAAGCGTTTGCGTCCGTCCCTGGAAGTTGCAGGCGAACGTGATCGTTGCACCGAACTCACCCAGTGCCCGCGCCCAACACAGGGCGAGGCCCCCTAAAAGCGCGGGCCGAATCGCTGGGAGAGTCACTGTTCGCAAGACAGAGAAACGACTTGCTCCCATGCTCGATGCGGCATCTTCCAAACCGACATCGGCTCCACGGAGCCCAGCTTCGACGGTGATGATGAAGAACGGCGCAGATACGAATGCCGCGGCCAGCACTGCTCCTCCGGTCGTGAAGGGGAGTGAGATCCCCAGTGCATCGAGCGCGCTTCCGAGCAACCCGTTTCGGCCGAACGCGGTGAACAACGCGATCCCGCCGACTACCGGCGGAAGGATCATCGGGATCAACACGAGTGCCCGAACGAAACGGAGACTGCGAGCCTTCGACCGTGCCAGATACCACGCAACAGGGAAGCCAAGGACCGCCGATATCGCAACCGCCGATAGCGAAACGATGATCGAGAGTTTCGCTGCGTCGAGTGTTGTGCTGCGGCTCAACTGGTTGCCGAATTGCGACCACGGTGATCTCACGAGCAATCCCACAAGTGGCAGGGCGAAGAAAGCAACTCCTGCTGCCGCCAGAACGGCGAGCAATAGGGCGGCGAACGGATCGGTCTTCTTAGCCGGCACCGAATCCATACTTTCGGAGGACCGCTTGCCCTTGGGTACTCAAGACGAATTCCTCGAACAACCTCCCACCGAGGAGATACGAAGCATCTTTCAATGGGGCGATCTCGTACTTTGCTACGACGTTGGAGCTCTTGGGTATCGGGACTGGGCGGACCTGACCGTTTGCGCCGCCGCTGAGATCGCTCACGTACACGATGCCCGCGTCGGCTTCTCCTAGCCGTACTTTGGAAACGACGCTCTGATCGTCGAGCTCGTTGGACACGACGTTTGCCGTGACGGCCTCGTAGATGCCGAGCTTTACGAAGATCTGACGGGCGTAATCACCGGACGGCACTCCGGAAGCGGCAAGCACAACCGTCACGCCGGGTCTGGCGAGATCTTGGATCGATGAGATGCCCCCCGGATTGTCGGTGGGAGTAATGACTTCGAGTCGGTTCGTCGCAAACTGGGTGGGGTGTCCGTAGATCTTGTGAGCTTGGGCGACGGTGCCCATCTGGGTAGGGCTTGCCGACGCGAAGGTATCCGCGGGCGCACCTTGCAGGATCTGCGAAGCAAGCGTGTCCGAGCCCGCAAAACTGAAGGTGACATGCACTCCCGGGACGGCCGATTCAAATCTGCTGCCGATCTCTTCGAAGGCGTCGGTCAAAGATGAGGCAGCCAGAACGGTGATCTCATGACCTCTCGGTTCCGGAGATAAGCCGGTCGCATCGTGCGAGAGTGAGTCATCAGCTGTGCAACTCGTTAGTAGAGCGACTGCGAGCAAGAGTGTTACGGCTCGCAGGGGCCATGACGAATCCATGGGCGAAGCCTAGGGCGCGGGGCTCTGCTGCCCCGCTCGTGCAGAAGTAGCATCCGGATCGTGGACCAAGCGTTGACGAACCCGGCGGGCACGATCCACGACGTTCTCGGCGTGCGGGCGATCGAAGTCGGGCCCGACAAGGTGGTGCTCGAGATGGATATCGGCCCCCAGGTCCACCAGCCCTTCGGGATCCTTCATGGAGGCGCGTCGGCCGTGATCGCGGAAAGCGCTGCCTCTATCGGGGCGTACATGAACTGCGATCCCGAGACCGAATACACGGTGGGCGTCGAGCTGAACATCAGTCACCTGCGAGCTCGGCGGGATGGAACGCTCACCGCCACCGCGACTCCGGTTCGCAAGGGCAGGTCGATGCATGTGTGGGGGATCAACCTGACCGGCGAGAACCACGAGCCGGTCGCAGTTGCTCGATGCACGCTGGTTATCCGTTCTTTAGCCCCGTCTCAGAGCTAAGGAGAACGAGATGTACAAGTCGATCGTCGCGGGAACCGACCTTTCGTCGACGGCCAAGATCGCAACCGATCGAGCCGCCAACCTGGCGAAAAAACT
>JBHELU010000208.1:0-11499 GCA_046262955.1 Actinomycetota bacterium
CGCACCGGCGAGGTGTTCGGCAGCATCCAGTACATGTCTCCCGAGCAGATCGAAGGCCTCCCCGCCGACGGCAGAGCCGACGTTTACTCATTGGCCTGCGTCCTCTTCGAGGCTTTGACGGGTGAGATCCCATTCGTTCGCGAGAACGAGGTCGCCGTTCTTTGGGCGCACGTTCACGAGGATCCCCCTCGCGCGTCGAGCAAGCGCAAGGACGTACTCGGGGGAACGGATGTCGTCGTAGCGCGGGCTCTCTCGAAGCACCCCGACGATCGGTTCCTGACGTGCGGCGAGTTCATCGACGCTTTCGAGGACTCCCTCGGGACTGCCCTCACCCGTTCGATCATGCCGGTGATGCGTCCACTCGTGGCGCGTACCCCTCGTCCGAAAACCGAGCGCGATATCTGGTCGCCCAACTTCTTCCCGGAACTGTCCCGGGTCCGAAAAGCATCACGTCACATCAGCTGGCTGAAGATTGTGGCCTTCCTGACCGCGGCCGCGCTCCTCGTGTCGATACAAGTGGGAAGAAAAGGAGGCATCCCGAAGGCCGCTTCCGACGCGGCGGGGGCACTGCAATCCATCACTGGGGGTACGAGCCTGCCGGAAATAATCACTTCACACAACGAACCATCTAGTCGTGTAGCCGCGGGTCCGCGGCTCAAGCACAACCAGCCCGCGACCCACGGCTCAACAGGCTCACATCACGTCGCGGGCGGTGGGTCCTCAGCCGGATCAGCTGGTCCTAGCACGTCCGGCGCTCGACCGAAATCGCACTCGCACAGCTCGAGGCACGACGGATCGGGTGCCGGATCCTTCAGCGCCGAGCCGGTCCACGACCACGGGGAGTGCGGAGTTGTCGAGATAGAGATCCCGGTCCCTTCCTCGAACGTCCAGTCCTATCTCCCGCAAGGATTCACGCTGCAAGAGACGACCCAAGGCGTCTCCTTGCTTGGGATCTATACAGAGCTATGTCATTCATCGCTCGGAGGTTCAGACAACGACGACTACGAAACAGCGGCTTTTGTCCCCGTGACGGACCCCCACGGCCAATCGGCCTGGTACGCGCTCGCGCTGATTACATCGTCCAAGTTGTTTTACAGACACCTCCGCTCGTTCGGCATCGGGTCGTTCGTCGCCGACCAACGGGTCGACATATCAAATAGCGGAGGACGGGCGAACAGCGCGACGGCCAACGTGCCCTGGCCCACGTCGCCGTTCAAGTTCACCGCGGCGACCGGGAACGGAACGTGTTCTTGCAAGAACCGCGCTAACTTCTGGGTCACTGGGACGCACGGCTTAGTCCACGCGGTCTACAACCTCGTATTCGACCATTCCGATGCCGGCACTGGCACGATAGAGTTCTCATCCGGCACGATGTTGGCCGACATCGCTGGGACGACTCGCGCAAACGGCGAGGCCCTTTTCGGCCACATGACATTCTCGGGAACCATACGCATGGCGTCTGAGTAGCCACTTTTCGCGCCGGAAATGACCGATTTCACCTGTGTGAAGCCATTCTTCACGCCTCCGACGCAGAGGCCCACCACCAGGGCCGTGTTCAGGAGGTACCTGGATGAAGATCAAGAGCTTCACAGCGGTCGTGCTGACACTCGCCCTTGCGGGGGCAGTGATGGTACCGGCAGCAGCAGCCGGGCCCAGCTCAGGAGTGTCTTCGAAATACGACTGCGACTCGGTAGTAGTCGCGATCCCGATCCCTTTGTCTACTGCGAAGGATTACGTGCCGGCCTCCTTCCAGGTCTATGAAGAAGCGCCGAACGTCACGTTGCTTGCCCTCGAGGTCGCGCGCTGCCAAGCGTCTTTGGGGGGATCGCCCCGCTTCAACGACACGATCAGTGCAGCGATGATTCCTGTGGCCGGTCCTGACCACGGAGGATCGACGTCGTCGTACTACGCGTTATTCGATGGAACGTCGTCGCGAAAGACCTATCGGGCACTCCAACGGATAGGTGGCGCTGGAGATCTGATCACAGATTCCGTGGCGACGTTCTCGACTAGGGGCGGTGCCGCAAACACGATGGACGCCAATGTCCCCTGGAGCTCATCACCGTTCACTATCTCAGGGGCCGCGGATAACGACCTTTGCACGTGTGACGCAACGCTCATCCTGTGGGTAGCCGGGAGCAAAGGTTACGTGCGAGAAACACTAAAAACGCACTACGCAGCATCCCAGGGTGGAGCCGCGGCGGTGACCTTCCAGCCCGGAACCACTCTTGCGAAGATCGCCGGCAACGACAAGGTCACGGGAGCAGCCTTCTACGAGAAGGTCCACGCGACGATCTCGTTCGAGCTGATGAATCCATAACCGACTCAGCGTTATCGATAAGGGGTCGCCGACTCGGCGACCCCTTATCGCGTGAAGCCCATGGTCATCGAATCTGCCCGGTCTAGCGTGGCCTCGTGACTTCTTTTCGGCGCGTTGTTGCGCTGGATGCTCGCCGACGACATGCAACCGATCAAGCTCAAGTCGGGAGCGCTGACTCCGAGCCACTGACAACTTCCGTAACGCGACCTGCGCTCGCTGCGGGGATGCGAAGGACGAAAAGAGCACCACCGCCACCGGCATTGCCGGCCGTCACTTCACCGTTGTGACCCTTCGCGATTCCGGCGACGATCGACAAGCCGAGCCCGGCCCCCTCACCCCTCGACTCATCTCGCCAGAATCGATCGAAGACATGCTGAAGAGCCTGTTCACTCAGCCCTCCGCCGTAGTCACGAACCGAAACTTCCGCCCATCCATCACGCTCGCTCACTAAAACGTCCACAGGTGAGCCCCGTGGGGTGTGAACGATCGCGTTGTTCACGAGATTTGCAACCGCTTGGCGAAGTCTGTCTTGGTCGCCCATCACCTCGACAGGACCGATGCCCTCGAGCGAGATCGTGCGGTCGGGAGCCGCAGCGCGAGCATCGGAGCACGCGTCCTTGACCAGCTCATCGAGATCGACGATCGCCATCGTCGCTTCCCGAAGCTCGTCGAGGTGAGCCAGAACCAACAGATCCTCGACGAGTACGCCCATGCGGGCGGCTTCTTCTTCGATCCGCCGCATCGACAGGCTGAGATCTTCCGGTCTTGCATCGGCGCCTCGACGAAAGAGCTCGGCGTATCCCCGGATGGACGTCAGGGGCGTTCTCAGTTCGTGAGATGCATCGGCAAGAAAACTCCGCAGTCGCTCTTCGGATTCGGTTCGAGCCTGCATCGATCTCTCGATGCGAGCGAGCATCGCGTTCAAGGCCAGTCCCAAACGGCCCACTTCGGTGCGTGAATCAGCCGGTTCGACGCGCCGAGCGAGCTCGCCTCCCGCAATCGCTTCTGCAGTCTCACCCATGGCATCGAGGGGGCGCAAGGATCGACGGATGATCAACCACGCCGCCCCAGCAAGAAGCGCGATCACCAGGGTGGCAACGATCCCTTCGATCAGCAATAGATGACGGAGCGTCTGTTCTGCCTCTTTCAGCGGGACGGCTACAACCAGCGTCTCACCCGAACTCAAGGGGGCGACCGCAACACGAAAGTGGTACGAGCGATCCGTGGTGGCGCCGGTAGTGAAGACCGCATCGTCACCGGTACGAGCGGCCCCTGAGGGCACGTCCGGACGATAGTTGGTGGATCCCTGAAACCCAAACTCGGCTCGCGCGATGACCGTTCCCGTCGACGAACGGATCTCCCCAAAAGTCGCGGGAGGAAGATCGTCGCTCGACCCTTCTGCGGTTGGGTAATGGAGGTGCTCGAGCAAGACGTTGAGCATCGGCCCCTCTGATGCCTTCAGCTGCCGGTCGACACGGCTGAAGAGGAACCCGTGCAACGCCGCGTAGGTCGCGGCCCCCAATGCCACTAGGCCCGCGAGCACGAGTCCGCTCAGGATCAGAAGCAGCCGCGTGCGCAGCATCAGCTCGACTCGGGAGGAAGGCGCAGCGAGTAGCCGACGCCTCTCACTGTGTGGATCAAGCGAGGGCCGGCCACCTCGACCTTCTTGCGCAGGTAGTGGATGTAGGTATCGAGAACGTTGGCGTCGCCACCGAAGTCGTACTCCCACACGTGATCCAGGATCTGCGCGCGAGTCAACACCAACCGAGGATTGAGCATCAGGTAACGCAACAATCGGAATTCGGTATCGGTCAGATCGATGGCGCGTTCATCCCTCCACACTTCCCTGGTATCGAGATCCATCGTCAGGTCCGCGAACTCGACACGGCTCGAGTCGCCCCCGTCGGGCTGCGTTCGGCGCAAGATCGCGTGGATCCGCGCGACGACCTCTTCCAAGCTGAAGGGCTTCGTCACGTAGTCGTCACCGCCGACGGTCAGACCGCGCACCTTGTCGGCGGTCGCATCGCGCGCGGTCAAGAACAACACCGGAACGCGGTGTCCGGACGTGCCGATCTGCTTGGCAACCTCGAAGCCATCGATGTCTGGAAGCATCACGTCGAGGACGACCAGCTCGAAAGGTTGGCTCCGCGCGACTTGGACGGCCGCCCTTCCGGTCGCCGCGGTTGATACGTCGAAGCCCTCATAGCGCAGAGCCATGGCGAGCAGATCGGTGATGTTCTGCTCGTCGTCCACGACGAGCACACGCCTCTTGGATCCGTTCACCCCGCGATTATCCGAAGATTGTCTGTGAACTTCCTTAGAGACCTTTTAGAGACCTCATGTTCCGGGCTGAGGGCCGAAGGCGCTAGCGGAGCGCGCCGTGGGCCTCTTGTTTAGGGGCATAGTTTCTCAGTCGGCTCACAGAAAGCGCTCAACCGGTGCCCATACTGACGGCGAATAGTGGGCAGAGAATCGATCAAACGACCATCGGAGGATCGCACCGTGGAACCACCCACCTGGCCCCCGCCTGAA
The DNA here is from genome assembly GCA_046262955.1 of Actinomycetota bacterium. Taxonomy (GTDB): domain Bacteria; phylum Actinomycetota; class CADDZG01; order CADDZG01; family WHSQ01; genus JALZGD01. Next base: position 4,853 of record JBHELU010000208.1, read on the forward strand.
GGTACCCCAGCTCCGTTTGGCCCCTACGGCTTCCCGGTCCACCAGCCCACTCCCGAGCCGCCTCGCCACAGAAGGCGGCTCCGAGGTCGATCGCTCGCTGCCCTGCTGGTTCTTGCTCTGATCGCTGCCGGCGGCGGGGGCTTTGCCCTGAACACGGTGTTCCACCACGGAAACACCTCGAGCGCTCCGGCCCAGAGCATCGCCCTGATCCAAAGCGACGAAAGCCCGCCTGCGTCTTCTCTCACGGAGATGATCAAGAAGGTCCTGCCTTCGGTCGTGAACATCCACGTGACCGAGCTCAGCCCGGGATTATTCGGCGGCGGGTCAACTCAGAAAGCCGAGGGCTCCGGGATCGTTCTCTCCAAGTCGGGCCTGATCCTGACGAACAACCACGTTGTCGCCAATGCCACGAAAGTCACCGTTGCCTTCACCGATGGTCGCGACTCCGTCGCCGGAACGGTTGTTGGAACGGATCCTCAACACGACCTGGCGTTGGTCCGCGTATCGACGAGTGACTTGGTGCCGATAACACTGGGCCACTCCAAAGATCTGCAACTTGGTGACGCGGTCACAGCATTGGGGTTCCCTCTGGATCTGGGGGGCCCGACAGTGACGCGCGGCATCGTCTCGGGCTTGGACCGTGACATCACAGTTTCTAGTGAAACCTCGGGTGGAAGTGAGCACCTGACCGGATTGATCCAAACCGATGCGGCCATCAACCCTGGGAACTCCGGCGGGCCGTTGGTCGACGCTAACGGGAACCTCGTGGGCATCGACACAGCGGCCGCGTCTGCCGCTTCCGCCGAGAACACGGGCTTTGCAATAGCGATCGACGACGCGGTCCCGGTGATCAAGGACATCCTCAACAACAAGCCCGAGCAGAGAGCTTGGATGGGCGTGATCGTCCAGTCCGTCGATTCTTCGAGCGCAACCAACCTCGGTCTTCCTGCATCGACACAAGGCGCGTTGGTCGCGAGCATCGTTCCGGGAAGTCCCGCGGCGGCGTCCGACCTGAAACGCGGCGACGTGATCCAAGCCGTCGACGGTAAGAGCGTCACCTCGTCACAATCGCTAACCGACGTCCTCACGCACTTCAGCCCGGGCGATCACGTCACGCTCGACGTGTTGCGATCGAGCGGTAAGGCGTCGGTAGACCTGACGCTTGCCCAACGTCCGGCCTCGCTGACGGGTTAGTTAGGCCCCGAGCCCATTCCGCGTCGGTCCTTCCCCCCCGGGACCGGCGCGAGGGCTCGAACCCGCGTACACCCACAACTATTGTGCGGTGATGCATGCCTGCAAGCGGCTGGTAGCGCTGTCGATAGTCGCAGCGATCGGGCTCATCTCTTGTTCGGCAAGCGGACCGCCAAGGCACCTAGCGACGCATCCCTCAGCTGCCCCGTCGACTCGATCGACCTCGCCGGCACCTTCAAACGCCGGCGAGTGGCCCACGTACCAGCACGACTCTCAACGAACTGGTGACGCGGCCAGCGGTCCCAATCCCAAGGCAGTCGCAGAGAAGTGGACATCACCCACCCTCGACGGCGACGTCTACGCGCAGCCACTTATTGCAAACGGTCAAGTGATCGTCGCTACCGAAAACGACAGTGTCTATTCATTGGACATGAATAACGGAAAGATCCAGTGGCGAAGGCACCTCGGGGACCCGATTGCATCGTCGCAACTGCCTTGCGGGAACATCGATCCGTCGGGAATCACCGGCACCCCCGTCATCGACGTCCCCAACGGAACTGTCTATGCCGTCGCCTTCGTGCAGCCGGGGCACCATGTCCTCGCTGCGATGGATCTGGACACCGGCCATCTGCGGTGGACTCGCCCTGCCGACGATCCGGGCATGGATCCATTGGTGCAGCAACAGCGCGCAGCATTGCTCTTGGACGGCGGTCGCGTGTACGTCGCGTACGGAGGCTTGTTCGGCGATTGTGGCGAGTACCACGGATGGGTAACCAGCGTCGCTGCAGATGGCACCGGTTCCCTGACGTCATTCCAAGTGCCTTCAGGTCGGGCAGCGGGAATCTGGGCCCCTGGAGGTCCTGTATCGGACGGTCACGGCCTCATCTACGTCGTTACCGGCAACAGTTTCAGCAGCACCGATTTCGACTTCGGCGGCGCCGTGATCGCGTTGGATCGCGGGCTGCACCGTCGTAGCTACTTCGCTCCGTCTGACTGGGCGGATCTGAACGGAAGCGACACCGATGTCGGGTCGACAGGTCCGCTACAAGTGCCGGGAGGTCGCGTCTTCCAGATCGGGAAGGCTGGGGTTGGTTATCTACTCGACGCGTCCGATCTCGGCGGGATCGGTGGGGAGCTTTTTCACGCGAACGTGTGCGGCGGCGGTGCCTTCGGGGCGAACGCTCTGTCCTCGAACACGATCCTCGTTCCTTGCACGGACGGTTTGTACGCCCTTCAGCTCGAGTCCGATTCCTTCCGGGCGCAGTGGCAGGCAACAGGCATCTTCGCCGGACCACCCGCGGTCGGGTCTGGAACCGCGTGGACGATCACGCGCGACGGCGCGCTGGATGCCTTCGATGTGTCATCGGGGCACAGGAATTTCAACGCGTCGCTGGGCACGGTTACGAACTTCGCCGCTCCATCTTTGACAAAGGATTGCGTGTTCGCCGCCGCAGATAGAAAAGTCCACGCGCTCTGCGAGCCGTAACTCGCACAACGCGTGGACGACTTACTCAAGAACAGCTTTAGGCGAAGATGCTGACGCCGCCGGGGCCGACGAGACAGCCGATCACGATCAAGGCGATCCCGGCCATCACTGCCCCACGGACGATCGAGACTATCCCCGAGATCACGAGGATCACGGCGAGGATCCACAGCAGGGTTGCGGCCCCGTGGCCGCCGCCGGCTGCGAGTACGAGTCCTTGCATTGGCTCCCTCCTTCCGTTGTGCCGTCGAAGGGATCCTTCCCTGGAGGGCGAGAGTTAAACGCGTTTCGTAGATATCCGGTGACGGAGCGTGATCTCAGACGACGGGCGGCCTGTGGGCGCGCCATGGGATCGCCACCTCGATTTCCGATGCGAGCGAGATCAACAGGTCCTCCCGACCGGTTGCTGCGATCAGCTGGATGCCGATCGGCAAACCGTCGGCAACGTGCGTCGGCAACGACATCGCCGGCTGGCCCGACACACTCCACGGTTCAGTGAACAAACCGAATCGACCCCGCGCTTTGCTGATCTTCCAAGGATCAGAGGGATCCGACGCGAGTACTCCGAGCTTCGGCAGAGGTTCCACAAGGGTCGGTGTGATCAAGATGTCGTATCGGCGCCACCACCGACATAACTCTCGCGCCCACCGCTCGAGCCATTGTTTGTCGGCGAGATAGGCGGTTACGTCAATGGATCGGCCCAACTCCGCCCATGCCCATATCTCGGTTTCGACATCGTCTTCTGTTATGGCCGCACCTGTTCGGGTGCTCCAGGCGTCGAGCATCCGACGAACGTGCGCGCCGTACACGCCCGCGAAATGGCCGGCCATGCCTGCTTCGAGAGCGTCGGGCCATGCCGGCTCGACACGGTGACCTAGTTCTTCCAGAACTGCAGCGATCTCGGAAACCGCATCTCTGCAGGAGTCATGAACCGGTATTCCGCGTATCTCTGACGCGGTGAAGATTCCGACATTCAACCGCTCTCCCGGCGAGAGGACCGATGCAAACGATTCTGTGGGAGGCGCCGCGAAATAGGCATCTCCCACCTCCGAACCGGCGATCGCATCGAGGACAAGCGCGCTGTCACGCACGGATCGAGTGACGACGTGCTCGGCACCCCGGCCTCCCGCGATCTCGCCGAAGCGGGGGCCGGGCGATACACGGCCGCGCGTTGGCTTGAGCCCGACCAGACCACACGCGCTCGCCGGGATCCTGATCGAACCGGCCCAATCGTTCGCGTGCGCAATCGCCACCATTCCCGATGCAACGGCTGCTGCGGCTCCCCCGCTCGACCCTCCCGGCGAGCGCTGGAGATCCCATGGGTTTCTCGTTGGGCCATACGCCAGCGGTTCAGTTGTGGGAGCGAGCGCGAGCTCTGGCAGGTTCGTCTTCCCTACGAATATGAAGCCGGCACGGCGGAATCGTTGCGCGAGAAAAGAATCGGTGTCTTCGGTCCACGATCTTTCCTTCAAGAATCTCATGCCTTCGTGCATGGGATCGCCGGCAGTGTGGCAGATCGCGTCTTTGATCAGTAAGGGGATACCTGAGAAGGGCCCGGCAGCGCCTTTCGCGCGCGCTTTGTCAGTCGCTTTTTCGTACATGCGGTGGATGACCGCGTTGATCCTTGGGTTGATGGCTTCGATCCGGTCGATCGTCGCAGTTAGCAGCTCGCTTGCGTCGAACTCACCATCGTCCAGAAGTTTCTTCTGCGCGCAAGCATCCATCCGCAGGACATCGTCCATGGGTGGAACCTACGGGCTTTGCAAGGGAGGAATCGCTTTCGCGTGGCCCCCCTAGTGCATGTGCATCTCCATCGACATCGGCTTGGCATGCGCCGTGTAGAACTTCGCAGTGATCGAGCCCGTCGTTGCGTAGCTCGTTTCGTGCCCGATGCAAACGCCTGCGTAAACAGCGATGTGAACGGGCTTCGAGCTAACGAGCGGGATGTCGGCCTGGGATGTATTGCAGAACATCAGATCCAGGGGCTTGCCGTTGGGGGTCGCGGCAGGCTGGACTACATGGGTTTCGGTGGTCGGTCCGGCGGCGTCCTTCACCTCGACCGTCAGCGAATGGTCGCCGGGCTTGGGCTGGAACTGGAAGTTGTTCAGATCGGGAAGGAGGCTCGGAACCTCCGTGTAGTGATTGGCGGCACGAAAGCCGTCGGGGTAGAGGTAGTCCTTGGTGACGATGTGAGTCGGGGCGGCCTTGGTATGGGCGGCGCTGGATCCGGCCACGACTGCGATCAGCCCGGCGGCAAGCGCTACAGCGATCAGCTTCATCTGAGAGCCCTTCTTGTGATGGTTTGCTCCCAGTTTCGACACAAATGGGGGCTTCTCCTGCTTGGGACCCGGTTAAAAGCGGCCGGGCTGCCCCCTATCGCTAGCGGGCCTTCACCTTGTCCGACTTTGCCTGTGTGCACACCGACGACTTGTCCGAGCCGGTGTGAAGTGGCTTCTCGGTCGCGATCGCGTAGTACATCCCGCCGCCGGTCTTCGTCTGGGCAACGATGAGCCACTTGCCTTTGTTATTGGTGACGTCAGTTCCCTCGCTCGGGTCCTTGCCCTTGGCGACCTTCTTCAGAACGACATCACGCTTCTGATAGCAGCCCTTCTCCGACGAGGTAACGACGCCCCCGAAGTTCAGGTGACGATGAGCTTCGATCGTGATCTTGCTCTTGATCTTGTCGGGGCCGCCCGTCTGGCAAGGGCTAGGAGTCGTTCCGCTTGCGCTGGAGCTCGGATGCGTCGCGCCGCTTGCCGTCTCGCTCGGTGAGGGAGTGTCTGTCGCCACCGCCGCGTTCAGGACGCCGGGGGGGGAGGTCGCAGACGTGCTCGGCTTTGGAGACTTAGAAGCGCTCGGCGAGGCGCTCGATGAGCCTCCTCCTCCCGTAGGCAGTGACGGGATGATCGTCGTGAGACCACTGGGCGGCGGTTGCGACGACCCGCTCGGTGAGGGGCAGGGAGTCGCTGCAGCGGCAGATACATGACCAGAAGATGGTGACGCCGACGCAAGTGTTGCGGCAGCGGCAAGGCCCAGCACGGTGGCCGTAGCCAGGACGACGATGCTCTTACGGGTATCTGACGTCTTCATCGGGCCTCCCGGAGTGGATCTTCGGCGAACGGGCGCGCTGACGAGGGCCACCGCACCATGATTTGTGATTACCCGAAGACCCGCGGCACGAAACGGCGCTGATCTTCAAGCAGTGCGGGCGGAGGGACTCGAACCCTCACGCTCTTTCGAGCACCGGCACCTAAAACCGGCCTGTCTAACCAATTCCAGCACGCCCGCTTCGTAGCGGGTTACACGTTAGCCGTTTGTGTCTAGGTGAACGGCTTGTAGACCATGTCGAAGACGACGAAGAACAACAGCACGACCTCGATCCGGGAGATCAAGAAGATGCGCTTGATGCGGGCCGTCGCTTCCGGAGCGCTCGCCCCCTTCTCCGCAACGATGTTCGCGATGCGCTTGCTCTCGGGCCCGAGGAACAACGAGCCGCTCAGAGCGGACAGCGCGAAGATCGCGATCCCGACCTTGATCCAATTTTCGCTCGCCGTGGGAGGCCCGCCGACGATCATCCAGATCCCGGTCGCGAGGAGGACCAGAGTGGCCGGGAAGAAGATCCTCATCCCGACGAACTCTGCGTCGTTGCCGAAGGCGGCTATCCGCTCGGAATCCCCGGATCGTTCGGCACGGATCGCAAGCACCTGCAAGGAGGCCGCGCCCCCTACCCAGATCACGGCCATCAAGACGTGGATGAACTTCAGGATGTCGTAATGGTTAAGGCTCACGAACACTCCTTTGAGATCGTCGGCTAAGGGCTTTATACAGATCACCGAAAGCTGCGCCAAGCATCTACGTCGAAGCGTCCCGTTTGTGGAGGTTGTGTCTGCGTGAACGAGGCAAGCTCATATCTCGAAGCTGCCATCGAGCTTGCACAGCTGGGCGGGCGGATCGCTCTAGGTCACTTCGGACG
>JBHELU010000209.1:0-5088 GCA_046262955.1 Actinomycetota bacterium
GACCTGATGGGCTTCCGGCGGGCGAAGGATTTGCTCGAGAAGCGGTTCGGGGAGAAGAAGCCGCGTGATCGCAAACCGCCGTGTCGAAAGCCGCAGCCATCTTCGACGAAACCCGCAAGCTACCGGTGCACGCTCGCAGCGATGCGCTCGATCACATCTCTTGCCGTCTCGATGAACGCTCGGACGAAGTGGCAGAGCTGATCGCTCGCGAAGGTGGGAAACCCATGAAATGGGCCAGTGCCGAGGCGGCACGCGCCGTTTCCACCTTTAGATGGGCGGCCGAAGAATGCAGACGTTCGGGGGGAGAGTTGATGCGTTTGGACACCGAATCGTCGCTCGGGTCCAGGATCGGTTTGGTGCGCCGGTTCCCGCTGGGACCGGTTCTCGCGATCACGCCGTTCAACTTCCCCGTGAATCTCGTCGCGCACAAGCTTGCGCCGGCGATCGCGGTCGGCGCGCCGGCCGTAATCAAGCCGGCAACGAAGACTCCGCTCGGCGCGTTGCTGTTGGGCGAGCTGTTCTGCGAGACCGACCTTCCTGCGGAGATGTTGTCGGTGATCCCGATCGAATCCGAAAACACCCAGAAGCTTGCCGAGGACCGCCGTTTCGCCAAGATGACCTTCACAGGATCGTCTGAAGTTGGGTGGATGCTGAAATCCAAGGACGTGAAAAAGAAGGTCACGCTCGAGCTCGGCGGCAACGCCGGGGTGATTGTTCACAACGACGCCGACCTCGATGCTGCCGCTGCGGCGATCGCCCGCGGTGGTTACTACCAGGCCGGGCAATCGTGTATCGCAGTGCAGCGCGTACTCATGCACGAGGACATCGCGTCCGAGCTCACCCCGAAGGTGGTCGATGCCGTCGCTTCGCTGAAAACCGGTGACCCGCTCGATCCTGAAACCGACGTCGGCCCATTGATCACTCGCGACGCTCTCGATCGTGTCGCGAAGTGGGTGGATGAGGCGGTGCAATCGGGGGCCGAAGTGCTGACCGGAGGCAAGCGCGAGGACCCGTTCTATCTGCCGACGGTGCTCGACCACACGAGCCGGGACATGAAGGTGCGATCTGAGGAGATCTTCGGGCCGGTCGTCTCGCTGAGCTCGTACAGCGATTTCGCCGAGGCTGTCGCCGAGGTGAACGCATCCAAGTATGGGTTGCAAGCCGGCGTTTTCACCAAAGACCTCGAGCGCATCATGATCGCCCACCGCGACATCGAGGTCGGCGGTGTGATCGTCAACGATGTCTCCGCGTTCCGCGCCGATCAGATGCCGTACGGGGGGACGAAGGAATCGGGGTTCGGGCGCGAGGGGCTCCGGTATGCGATGGATGAGATGACCGAGACGCGGATCCTCGTCCTGTCCAACGTGTCGTTATAGGTGTCGGAGGGCGATCGGCCGGCGCGGTTGCTGATAGCCGTCGCGGCGACCTTGTGCGTCGCCGGTCTGGCCGCCGCGGTTGGTCTGGTGGCAACGCGCAACCGCACCCCCAGGGCGCGATCCCATGCGGCTAACGTTTCTTCTCCTGTCCCGTCGACCACCGTCCCAAGCCCCGTTGCGCCGACGCCGGCTCCCAAGAAACGACCGCCCGTCGATCCACTCGAGGACATCGATCAGGACCAGCTGTTGCAGTGCATCCGAGCGACGGGTGCGTTGCCCGGGTCGCATTCGAACCCCGACCTGACGACGCTGCGAGCTCCACGAGTCGTGCAACTCGTCGCCGATGCCGACGAGAGCGTCCGCGACCTGCACTTCACCAAAAAGATCCCGTTCGATCTCATCTCTCAGAAAGAGATGGATCGCCGGGTGATCCACATGTCGCTTGCCGGTTACACGAAGGACCAGGCCGCCAACGATTCGCAGATCCTCGCGATGCTCGGAGCCGTCCCGCCCGCGACCGATCTCCGAAGCGTCGCGAGAGAAGCATTGGGTGGTCAGGTCGCCGGGTTCTACGACGACGAAAAACGCAAGCTCGTCGTCGGAAGCAGTGGCGCGTCCAAGCTCGACCCGACCGAGATAACGACGCTCGCGCACGAGCTCGACCATGGACTGGTCGATCAGGCTCTGGGTTTCCCCGCCTTGCACGATGGATCGCCGCTTCTCGCGGACGAATCTCTGGCACGGCACGCGGTGCTCGAGGGTGACGCGGTCCTCGATCAGACGTTCTTCGAGTTCTCTTATCTGTCGGTGCATCAACAGCTCCAGACGAGCGACGACCCTGCGGCGAAGCGCGCCGACCGTCAGCTCGCTCGAGTGCCGCACTACCTCACTGCAGGGTTCTTGTTCCCGTACACCGCGGGCGTCAACTTCGCGTGTCATCTGTATCTGCAAGGGGGGTGGCAAACGGTCGACGAGGCCTACTTCAAACCCCCCGTTTCGTCGGCGCAGATCATGTGGCCGTCGCGCTACGAGCATCACGACCGTCCGGTAGCTCCACGGGCGTCGGAGACCCCCGCGGGCTGGCAGCTCGCTGCGCGAACCGCCATCGGAGCGGCCGACCTGAAAGCGTTGTTCGAAGCCCCAGGCGACGACGCGTCGCGCGCTCTGGCCGATCCGGAGTCGAGAGCTGCGGCATGGGCCGGAGGCCGAGCCGAGCTATTTCGCTCGAACGATCAGGTTGCGCTGGGCATACAGCTGGTTCAGCATCGGGGCAGTAACGATCTGTGCGATTCGATCAGGACCTGGTACCGGCGTGCGTTTCCGGACGCGGTCGTAACTGCAACTTCACCGGCCGATATGACCCTGGATGGTTCCGGGGTCACCACAGTCATCGGATGCTCGGGCGACAACGTGAGAGTCGGCATCGCACCGACTCTCGACGTTGCACGCGACCTGTCGAGCTGAAGATGCTCATCCGCATCGTTCGCATGATCTGGGCGGCTCCGACATCGCTCATCGGATTGCTGTTATGCCCGTTCTTCGATTCGCGGCGGATGGACAACGGGATCCTCGTCGCCGAAGGTGCGCGCTGGCCGGCGCGCATGGGCTGGAATTGCGCCGCGATCACCCTGGGTCAAGTCGTCCTTGCCGTGAGTCGACTGGACGAGCCGACGCTCGTTCACGAACGTGTCCACGTTCGCCAGTGCGAGGCGTGGGGACCGTTTTTCATCCCCGCCTACTTCCTCGCGTCGTTGGGGGCCGCGCTCAGGGGCAAGCATCCGTACCGAGACAATCCCTTCGAGATCAGGGCCCGTGCGCACGGCGATATCGTCAGAAAGGACTGAAGGAGACACGGATGGAGATCGCCGAGGACACGAATGACCTAACGAAGCTCGCTGAGGTCGATCCCGACAAGATTCTCGACCGGCTCAACCGGACGATCACACGGCGAATGCCCAGTTACTCCGACCTCTACAAGAGGTGGGAGCGGCTGAACTGGGCGGTGTCCGATCTGGACTTCAGTCGTGACCGTGCCGACTGGCAAGCCCTCGACGAGCACCACCAGCAACGACTGTTGTGGACTCTGGCTGCGTTCTATGTGGCCGAGCAGCGCGTGGCTGCAACCCTTACGCCTTACGTAACCGCGGCGCCGCGGCTCGAACAGAAGATCTTTCTGACGACCCAGTGCGTCGACGAGGCGCGTCACGCGGTGTTCTTCGATCGGTGGTTCCAAGAGGTTATTGCGGCTGGTGACGGCGAGCTGGGCCGCAGGTTGCGATCCTCCCGGCAATGGGTAGGCCCTGGTTTCGGCCCCCTGTTCGACGAGTATCTCGAAGACGTCTCGGTCGACCTACGCAAACATCCGGACGACATCGGTCGTTTCGCAAAAGCGATCGCGGTGTACCACGTGGTGATCGAAGGAGTGCTCGCGCTGACCGGTCAGAAGTTCATCCTGGCGTGGGCGCGCGACAACCAGATCCTGCCGGGCTTCCGTGCGGGTTTCACGGCCGTGGCGCGCGACGAGTCGCGTCACGTTGCATTCGGCGCTCGGGTGTTGCGAGACCTTCTTGACGACGATCCATCGTTGATCGAGCCGATACACGAGGGGATCCGTGAAAGCCTTCGATTGGGAACCCGTCTGTACCAACCACCCAACGGTGATGTCACCTACACGAGCGCGTTCGGCTATTCACTGGGCGATCTCTTCAACTACGGCGGCAACCAGCTCGAGAAGAAGATGCGCGCGATCGGCATCCCGGCCCCCTCGGTCGATGTATTCGTTCCCCCGATCGATGCGCCGTGGCCGCCTCCCGGTGGCGGGCTCATCCCGGCCGACCGGTATCAGCGCATCTTCAGCGGCGCTCTGCGCGCGCTCGGACGCGTGGCGCCCCGATTCACCCCGGGACTGTCCTTGATGAGCTTGTACCTAGCGTTCGACAGCGAGTCGACGAAAGGTGTCGACGCGACCTACCGCTTCGACCTATCCGGTCGCGGCGGTGGAGTGTTCACGGTCGTGGTGAGAGACGGCGAGTGCCGCGTCAAGGTCGGGCCCCCCGACGACGAGCCGGACGTGGTCTACGAGATGTCGGCATCGACTTGGCTCGCGATGGCTCAGGGACTCGCGACGGGCGACGAGGCCATTTTGCTGGGCAAGCTTCGGCTGCGCGGCGATGTCGAGCTCGGCCGCAAGTTCAACGATTTCTTCACTCCTCGAGGAGAGCCACCGATCCGCGCAGCGTCGCAAGCGGTCCAGGTGGCGTGACCCAGATCGCCCTTTCAGGAGACCTTGCAGATGATGGCCCCCGAGATGCGGGCCAGATCATCTGGGGCGATAGCCAGAACCGCATCGGGCCGGCCGGCCGAAGACCACACCTGCTCGTAGCGCAGGAGGTCTTCGTCCATGAACACGTCGATCGACCTCGGCAAACCGAACGGGGGAGTCGAGCCGATCGAGTACCCGGTTACGGCTTTGACGGCTCCGGCATCGGCGCGGGAAAGGTGACCGGCGCCGGCCTCGACCATCTTGGCCTCGTCTACACGGTTGGCCCCGGAGGTAAGCACCAGGACGAAGCCGCCACGGTCGGTTGCGAATACCAGAGACTTCACGATCTGCCCGACCTCACATCCCACAGCCTGGGCGGCCTCTTCGGCGGTCCGGGTGGAGTGCTCGAAACGCACCGGCGCTACCGTCACGCCTGCGGCGGCGGCAGCG
>JBHELU010000210.1:0-3461 GCA_046262955.1 Actinomycetota bacterium
CGAAGCGCTACGTCAGCTACAGGGATACTCGGATACATCGATGCCCGCGTACGCCGTACGGCATGGAACGAACGCGCGCACGCCGGAAGGATTGCTGTACGAGGTGCGGGACGGAGGCTTCCACAAGGTCGACGCGCACTGGCGCTCCGACCCATTCTGATCGCGCGTCGGTCACCGATTCACTTTCGTACGACCGGCATGATCAGGTCGTCGCAGCGACCAACGGGTCGTGTTGGGCTAACCGGTGGTACTCGAACCGCGAGTTTCGAGACGACGTCCGAGCATTCCACCAGGGAAGCGCAGGCGTTGAAGCATTCAGATCGCCAGAACGTCACCTCGTAATGTGGACCGGGTAAAGTCAGGCCGGTCGAATGCCGAACGAGTCGCGAACAGCGGGACTATGAGCAAGCAAGTGAAACTGCAGATCGGCGCGCTGCTGGACGCCACTGAGCACGCGTCTCCCGTGGACGCCATCAGCGTCTTCGCGGAGCACCTCTCGCACGCCATCGGCGCGACCGAGGTCTCGTTCTTGATCGCGGACTTCTCAGGCCGATACCTCATCCGCCTCGGACACGCCAGCGGCCGCGCTGGACGCGGCGGACGCGAAACGCGCACGCAGGTGAAGCTCGAGGGAACCCCGCAGGGCGAGGCACTCAGGACCCAAACGGTGATCCTGGAAGAGAGCGATGAAGTGCACCTGTTCGCGCCCGTCAGCAACCGAGGAGAGGCAATCGGCATACTCGAGCTCGTCCTGCCCGATCCTCCGGACGACGTGACCCTTGCCGCGGTGGGGCACGCGGCCCACGCGTTGGCCTATGTCGTGATCGCCAACCGGCGTTTCACCGATCTGTTCGAGTGGGGCCAGCGCTCCGTCCGGCTATCTCTGGCAGCCGAGATTCAACATCGGCTGCTTCCCGCGGCCTATACCTGCGAGGCCGGGCCGTTCACGCTCGCCGCGTGGCTCGAGCCGGCAGGCGAGATCGCCGGAGACACTTTCGATTTCTCGCTGAATCGGGATGTCCTGCATATCTCAGTGACCGATGCGATGGGCCACCAAGTCAAGGCCTCAATGCTCGCCACTGTGCTTGTCGGCGCGTTGAGAAACGCCCGGCGCCGCGGAGGAACGCTCGCCGATCAGGTCCGCGCCGCAAACGAACTCCTCTGTTCGCATTTGAAGGCAGACGAGTTCGTAACCGGACAGGTTGTTCGCATCGACCTCCTACGCGAGGCCGCAATGATCGTGAACGCCGGACACCCTCGCCCTTTCCTGCTGCGCGAGGGACGCGTCGAGACCGTCGAGCTCGCGGCCGACCCCCCGTTCGGGATCACTGCCGATTACACGTACCGCGTCCAAGAGTTGCCGCTCGTCTCCGGAGACCGTTTGATCTTCTTGACCGACGGGATGCTCGAACGGAATGCGGCGGACGTGGACATCGAGGCCGTGCTCATCCAAAGTGCCGACCTACATCCCCGAGAAGCGGTACAGCATCTCATCCGGGCAGTGGTCGAGGCCGCCGCCGGCACGCTCCAAGACGACGCCACGGTCTTGTGTCTCGACTGGCATGGCGGGAGCGAAAGGCTCGAACCCGGGCCAGAACAGCGCTACTGAGCACGACCTCGATCAATGGTTCGAGTTCGGCACTCTGGTCGGTGTGCCGTGGTCCCAACGGGTCGCTATTCGAACTTCCTGGAGCAGCTTCCGGATATCGTCCCTACGGCAGGATGTCGAAGGCGTCGACGTGACGCGGGCGTACTACCCTGAAATGCCGCCGATCCAGCGTTGCGATTGCCCTAACGCCGAGCCGCTCCGCGGAAATCACGACCGATGCATCGACCGTACCAAGCGGGAGATCCCGATAGTCGGCGACGAGCTCGGCGATACGCAACCAATCCCCCGGAAGGACGGCATCGGTCGTGAAGGTGCCAGCGGCAAGGTCCCCGAGGAACCGGACCTCAGCTTCGGGCCCGATCCTGGCTTCGAGAAGGTACGCCACCTCTGTCACCACTAGCTGTGGAACGACCAAGGGCCCTTCGTGGGACAGGAGCAGGGCGAGACTCGCGTCGTGATCGCGGTCGTCCTCGTCGACGTAAGCGTAAAGCGGACCGGAATCGACGAGAAGCGCTATCGGCGCGCCTCTCGTCGCAGGATCTGCTCGATCTTGCGCGCGGTGTCGCGGTGACCGCTCCGCCCGGCTTTCGCTGCGATCAGCCGTCGACGACTTCCCCCTAGATGGGATTCGATCGCTTCCCTCGTCAGCTCGGAGACCGTCGAACCACGCTTCGCGGCTTCATGGCGGAGGCGAGCATCGAGGTCGTCCGGCAACTTCACCGTCGTCCTCTTCATGATATGCCAGCATACCCAGAGCAACTGGGCGAGTCCAGAACAGAGTTCGAATCCCGTCGCAGTCCGTCACGTCACACAGCCGAAGCTCTGGTGGTCCCAACGGGTTCCTATTCGAACTTCCTCGACGTGCTCGATGATCTGCCGTTGTGAGTCACGCCGTGGCGGCAAAGTCCCAGACCGGGACTGCCTGCTCTTCTGACGGCGGCTCGTCCAGGAGCCGTTCGAGCCTTTCGGCTATCAGGGAGGTGAGATACTGCTCGCCGCACGTCTCGCAGACTCCGGCCGGCACATGGTGGACAAGCCGGGTTTCACCGTCTGGCCCGGGCACAGAAAGCGTCACCGTCCGCTCGGCAACCGAACCTCCACAGACCGCACAAGCAGACGGGTAGTCCGCTCGCCGAGCGGGAGGCTCAAACTTACGATCGGCTGTCATCGACTTTTCCTTCCCCGAGTCCGCTCGTCGGCCCATGCCGGCGGTTCAGGTCTGTACACGGTAACCACCACGAGCGGCTCTGACCAGTCTTTCTCGAAGGCTGCGCAACCGACGACGAGGTGGATCGCCCTTTCCGGACCGACGAGCCCAAGCAGGAGAACCGTGTGACCTTGCGGCCGATCCGGGTAGTCCTCGAGGAGCTCGCAATCCATTCCAGCGCGACGGACATCCTCTGCAAGCAAGCTGTCCATACGCATCTCGATAAACGCATGGGTACGCAAGACGTAGTGGCGCTCCCGGAATGCCCATCGGATAGCGATGATCAGCTCATCAGTCTCGCCGTTATCGGCCATGGACAGCAGCGTATCGACTGCTCATGACAAGGTTGGTCGCGGTTCACGACAGCTTGGAGTTCGAATCCCCTTCGCTGTCGGACATATTTCGGCGATGTTCACCCCAGATGACCTGCGTCGATTCACCATGAAACTTGGTGGGAGGAAGAGGGTTCGAACCTCTGAAGGCTGTGCCACCTGATTTACAGTCAGGCCCGTTTGGCCACTTCGGTATCCTCCCGCGCGCACCGGTTGCCCGGCGCACGGCCCCATAGAATACACTCGCGATATGGCCAAAGATGCATCGTTTGACGTGGTCTCTGAGGTCGATCGACAGGAGGTCGACAACGCG
>JBHELU010000211.1:0-10019 GCA_046262955.1 Actinomycetota bacterium
AACGCTACGATCACGATCATGAACACGATCAGAGCTCTGATCGCTTTGTTGGTGATCTCGCCACCCCAACTGCTGCCGATCTGCTGACTGGAGATCTCGGTCGAGTTCGGGTCTTCCCCGACAGCAGTCGCTACGGCACTCTGAACATCGGTTTGCGCAGTCGTAGATCCGATCGACGTTTGCACGATCACCTGGCGTGCCCCGGTGTTCGGATCCGTCGAAACCTGAACCTGTGCATCACTCGCGCCTGCATTCGATGCTGCGTCGCGGACCGTCGAGACGATGTCCGTGCTGCTCTTGTTCGCCAGCGGTCCGTCGGCCGGCACCGGCATGCTTACCGAGATCCCGCCCTTGAACTCGATCCCACAGCTCAATCCCTTGAAAGCAGACGGGAATGGTGGGTGACACGAGGGCTCCGCGTTTCGGCTCACGATCGAACCGACGCTTACCGCGATCAGGACGAGCGAAATGATGTACCAGAGCCGCCGTCTTCCGACGAAGTCGACGCGGGTCTGACCGTGATACAGCCTGCTCAGGCGACCGCCGGCCACAGCTAGCCCTCCACCCCTAGAGCTTCCTTCATCCCGAGGAACCCGGCGCCCGCGAATCTCTTATTTCTAGCCAAAAGCACCACTGCCGAACGCGTGAAGAAATATGCCGTAAGGACGTCGATAAGCGTTGCGAGGCCGAGGGTCAACGCGAAACCCTTCACCGGCCCCACCGCAAGGAGGAACAAGATCGCCGCCGCGGCAAAGGTCACGAAGTCGGCAACCAGGATCGTCCTGAAGGCCCGGTGCATGCCGCGATCGACTGCTGCGCGCATGCTCTTGCCCGACCTCACCTCGTCTTTCAATCGCTCGAACGCGACGATGTAACTATCCGAGGTGATTCCGATCGAGACGATGATGCCTGCGATACCGGCAAGCGACAAAGTCAGCCCCGCAGTCTGACCAAGCACCGCAAGGACCGTGTACATCAATGCGGTGAACGTCAGCAGGCCCAACCACACGATCAGCCCGAGAGCCCGGTAGTACAGCAGCACGTAGATGAAGACCAGGATGAGACCGATGATCCCTGCCTTCAATCCGGCGTTGAGAGAGTCTTTCCCGAGTGTCGGAGATACCTCTTGGACGGACTGCGTAGTCAAAGTGAGGGGCAAGGCGCCGAATCGCAGCGTCAGCGCGAGATCCTTTGCCTCGGCCTCGTCACCGATGTTGATCTGGGTGTCCCCCCCGGTGATGCCCGTGCCGCACGCGACGCCGCTGGTCCCGCTGCCCTGCTGCATGCCCGCCGCGTTCTCGACCTTGCCGTCGAGGACGATCGCTACCTGCGCGGTGGGGTCTTGCGGGTTCTTGTCCCGGATGCACGCCAGCTTGCTCGTGAACGTAGCCCACGTCTTGGACCCGTCGCCGTTCATGCTTAGAGAGACCGACCAGTTCCCAGTGTTGGGATCGACGACGGCTTCCGCCTTCGTGATGACATCACCGGTCAGAACGGCCGGGTCTAACTGGTACAGCGTGCCGTTCTGATTGAGGTTTGAACCCGCGGGATAGACGACCTCTTGGTCGTTGACCACGCTCGAGGTGTCTTTGGTGACGTCGGGCAGCTTCTTCTTAGGGGTGCTGGGCGGGATGATCGCCTTGACCTCTCGGAACGTCAGCTGGGCAGTGGTTCCGATCAGCTTCAGTGCCTTGTCGCGATCCTTGATGGCCGGGATCTGAACCAGGATGTTGCCCGAGCCGGCGGTCGAGACGTCGACCTCGCCGACACCCAATGAGTTGAGTCGCTGCCGGATGATGTCTGCGGCCTTCGACAGTGCGTCGCCGGTGACTTGCTGAGAGCTCTCGGCCTGAAGGATCACGCTTGTCCCACCGCGCAAGTCGAGGCCAAGCTCGGGCGATGTCTTGGTGAAGATCACCAGCGCAAGCCCGCCGAACGCGACGAGCAGCGTAATCGCAAGATATGTCTTGTATCGAGACAGCGGCATCCATCGACCCCCGGTTACGACGCTCTACGCGTCGTCGTCTGTCGCCTCTGCGTACTCCTCGTCGTCTTCGAGCTCTTCGTCATCGTCCTCGTACTCCGCCTCCGGAACGACCTTGCGAGAGATCGCCGAGCGGATAAACGTGATCTTTGTACCCGGAGACACTTCCAGAACCATATGGTCGTCGTCCATCTCGCTAACGGTTCCGACCATCCCACCGATCGTGATGACCTCGTCACCTACATCGATGCTCTTCACTAACTGCTGGTGTTGCTGCACGCGCCTCTTCTGCGGCCTGATCAGCATGAAATAGAAGATGCCGATCAAGAGCGCGAGGAATATGAGGCTGGATGCTCCTTGTCCCACGATGACCACTTCCTTCTTGGCGACCTAAGGGCCGCCGGAACGCGAACGGAGCCGCGGAGGCGGCTCGGAGCAAGATGCTAACGCCTCGTCGCGACTAGGGGTCCTAGCCGAATAGACGAGCGGCTTCGGGGCCACTCGGTTCGGGCACCTGGAGGTGCGCGAACGCGGCTTGCGTGGCGACCCGACCACGGGGAGTCCGCCGCATCAAGCCGAGTTGGAGCAGGTAAGGCTCGTAAACACCTTCGATCGTGTCCGGTTCTTCACCCACGGCTATCGCCAGGGTGGAAAGACCTACCGGTCCCCCTCCGAACTTATGGATCAACGCCCCGAGCAGAGACGCGTCGACCTTGTCCAAACCAAGCTCGTCGACCTCGAACACGGCAAGGGCCTTCTTGGCGACCTCGCCGTCGATGACCCCTCCCGCGCGAACCTGAGCGAAATCCCGCACGCGTCGCAGCAGCCGGTTCGCTATCCGAGGAGTGCCCCGAGATCTGCGTGCGACCTCACCCGCCGCGTCTTGACCAAGATCAACCCCAAGGATCTCTGCCGAGCGCGTGATGATCGTCTGAAGGTCTCTTGCCGGGTAGTAATCCAGCCGCTCGGTCAACTCGAAGCGACTGCGTAACGGGCCTGTGACGAGCCCCGCGCGCGTCGTCGCCCCGACGAGGGTGAAGCGCGGGAGGTCGAGCCGGATCGTGTGGGCGCTGGGCCCCTTCCCGATCACGAGGTCTAACTGGAAATCCTCCATCGCCGGATAGAGCACCTCTTCGACGACTCTCGGAAGGCGATGGATCTCGTCCACGAACAACACGTCGGAGTGGTCGAGGTTCGTGAGGATCGCCGCGAGGTCACCGGCCCGCTCGAGAGCGGGCCCCGACGTCGGGCGGATATTGACGCCCATCTCATTTGCGATCACGTGCGACAGGCTGGTCTTGCCCAGTCCCGGAGGTCCGTGCAACAAGACGTGGCCGACCGGTTCCCCTCGCCCTCGGGCAGCCTCGAGAACGATCTGGAGATGCTCTTTCAGTTCTGGCTGTCCGACGAACTCGGTAAGCGTCTTTGGGCGTAGCGAACGTTCCGCCTCTCTTTCAACCGGATCTGCGGCAACCGCGAGGAGCTCTTCGCTCATCCCGCCAAGACCTTTAGAGCCGAGCGCACCAGATCCTCGACATCGTCGGCGTCGTCGTCGAGATCGCCTAGGGCGACGCGCACCTCACCGGCGGAATAGCCGAGGTTCTCGAGGGCCGAACGTGCCTGAGCTACGGCATCTGGAGCGGTCCCCACGACGGCGAGATCGGGGAGATCGAGCTTGTCTTTGAGATCGACCAAGATCCGTTGCGCGGTTTTCTTGCCGACACCCGAAACCGATGACAGCGATGCGACGTCGTCGGTGACGAGGGCCTTACGGAACGACTCCGGCGTGAACGCAGAGCAGATCTGTAACGCCAGCTTCGGCCCCACGCTGCCCACCGAAAGAAGTGCCTCGAACATCTTCTGTTCGGTATCTGAAGCAAAGCCAAACAACGTCAGCGCGTCCTCGCGCACGTGCAGGTGGGTCCAGAGTTGCACGACCTCGCCGTCGGGTGGAAGCGCGCGAAGCGTGGTAGCCGAGCATGCGATCCGGTACCCGATCCCGGCGACGTCCACGAAGCACCCGTCGGGAGCGCGTACGACCGTCCCGCGCAAGTAACCGATCATCCGGCACCGGATCCCGCACTAAGAGGCCCCGTTTCACTGGCGGCGCGCACCGCGGCGGTGAATCGAGATCGATTGATGTGGCAGATCGCGAGGGCGCATGCATCGGCAGCGTCGGGCGGCTCGGGTGGCTTGGCTAGTCGCAGCAGGGAGGACACCATGACCTGCACCTGACGCTTGCTTGCGTTACCCACGCCGACCACGGACTGCTTGACCTCGGGCGGGGTGTAATCGAAGACCTCGAGCGCGGCCTCGGCAGCGCATGCGAGGGCAACGCCGGACGCCTGACCTACGGACATGGCAGTTCGGACGTTCGCGTTGAAGAACAACCGTTCGACCACCATGACCTCGGGCTGGTGGCGGTCGATCACGTCGAGCAGCTCGGCCCTCAAGCATCCAAGTCGCTGCGCTTGCGATGCCCCCGAGGGCGTGCGGATGGCTCCGACCATGATCGGGACGTAACCGGTCGCAGACCGCTCGACGACGGCTATGCCCATCGTCGCTACGCCGGGGTCGACGCCCAACACCCTCACTTGGCCTCCCCGTCAACTAGACCGAACGCTTGTTCGGTAGAGACTAATGGAGACCCGTGACGAAAAGAGGGTTTTGGGGGCCGGGATCTAAAGCGAGGTGACCGGTATCCCGCCCGCATCACGGACGGCCTTGTCGGGAGCCCCCACGATCTCGCCGACGGTCCGGTAGACGACCGAGTCTGGGTTGATGCCCAGCGTTCGGGCATCGTCCTGATCTAGGTGCTCGAGGACTTCTTTAGAGGCCAGTACCTCGCCGTCGCGCGCCGCCGACTGGATACGGGAGCACTGGTTCACCGGGTCGCCCAGTGCCGTGACTTCGAGACGCCCGCCCGTGACGAGCTGGCCCATATACAGACGACCTCCCCAGTGGACGCCAACGTTCACAAGCAGCTGGGCCGGATCGAGGACGCCTTCGAGGACCTCGACCTGCTGTGCCGCTTCTTTGACGCACGTCGCCATTTCGGTCGCCGCCTCGATCGCGGCGCGAACAGCGCGAGATGCGCTCGAGAGATCCTCGGCGAGGAAGAACCCTGTGACTCCGTCACCCGCATGCTTCCCGACGATCCCCGATCGCGACACGATGACATCGTCGATCGCGGTTGTGACGGCCCGGATCAACTCGAAATACGAGGCGCTCGGCATGCGCAACGAGAGCTGGACCGAGTCCTGCATGTCGGCAAACACCACGGCGGCTTCGCGGGGGCCTGGCTCCGTGAGCCGCGCCATGCGCTCGAACATCCCGACGTCACCTCTGGCAACGAGGTCCAAGACGTGTGCCGGAAGGCTCGATCCGTACATGAAGACCGTGCCAAGGGAATCCCCGGAGCTTCCCCGCAACCTCATAGCGAGCTCGGTCACGCGGGCCGACGGGAGATTCGGTCTTAAGAACTCGATCGAGGACTCCCACACTGGAGGAGGAGTGGCCGGCTCGACCGCCGCCAGCAATTCCTCGAAGCCCTCGCCCAATATCGAGACGAGCCCGTCCTTGCCTCCCGGTGTCTCGGCGAGCACGTAAGGGATGTAGGTCAGGAACGCTTCGATCTTGCTCTCGTCGGTGATCGCGTTCATCCACTTCTCGCTCATCCACGCCGCATAGATGTGCTGGCCGATGCCGAGCTTCTGTTCGTCGGTCTCGCCGAGCAGATATTTGAGCTCGTTCGAAACCCACACGAGATGCCACTGCGAATCGCAGATAAGGCAGGCCCATTTCGTCGCTTCGAGAGAGTTCGCTACCTCTAGAAGCTCCGGGTCGATCGAGCTACCGCCACCTTCGCTCCACCCCGGCATCTGCGCGATCGCTTCGTCGACCTTGTCCGGACAGGACTTCAACCACGTGAGCAGATCGCCGGTCTTCTTCACGATGCGATCGATTCAAGGACTTCATCGGAGATATCGAAGTTTGCGTACACATCTTGCACGTCGTCCATCTCCTCGAGAGCGTCGACGAGGTGCAACAGCTTCTTTGCGTCCGAGCCTTCAACCGGAACCGTGGTCTTGGGGATCATGGTCACGTCGCTCGATTCGATCGCGATCCCCGCTGACTCGAGCGCATCGCCGACCGCGGTGACCGCCTCCGGAGGGGTAACGACTTCGATCGACTCGTCGGAGGGTCTGATGTCCTCGGCCCCCGCGTCGGCTGCGAGCAAGAAGATGTCGTCCTCCGAAGCAGCGCTGCGCGGGACGACGACAACACCTTTCTGCTCGAACATCCACGACACTGCCCCGGGCTCGGCCATCTTCCCGCCACTGCCGTTGAACGCCCCACGTACGTCTTGCGACGCGCGGTTGCGATTGCTCGTAAGACAATGCACTAGAAGGGCGACTCCGCCAGGTCCATAACCCTCGTAGGTGATCTCTTCGTAGGACTCGCCGGCAAGCTCGCCCGTCCCACGCTTGATCGCTCTTTGGATGTTGTCGTTCGGTACCGAAGAAGACTTTGCCTTGGCTACTGCGGTTGCGAGCGTGGGGTTGGCATCGATGTTCCCGCCGCCGGCACGCGCGGCAACCTCGACGAACCGCAGCAACTTCGCCCACAGCTTCGAACGTTGCGCGTCGGCCGCGCCCTTCTTGCGCTTGATCGTCGACCATTTCGAATGTCCCGACATCGCTACACCATCCCCACGAACAGTTCGTGGACCCTAGTATCGCCCGTCATCTCGGGATGGAAAGAGGACCCCAGCATCAGCCCCTGGCGCACCAGCACCGGAAGGCCATCGTGTGACGCGAGCACCTCGACCGCCCTGCCGACCGATTCGATGACGGGGGCTCGGATGAACACTGCACGGAAAGGTGAGTCGAAACCCTTCACGTCGATGTCCGACTCGAAGGACTCGACCTGCCGTCCGTAAGCGTTGCGCTCGACGGACACATCCATGGAACCGATCGAGACCGGCACGGACTGACGACCCACAACGTCGCGCGCCATGAGGATCAAGCCGGCACAAGTCCCCCACGCAGGCATCCCCGCATCGATCCGCTCGCGAAGAGGTTCGCTCAACCCGAACCGTTCGACCAACTTGCCTATCGTCGTTGATTCGCCGCCCGGGATGATCAGTCCGTCGACACCTGCGAGCGCGTCCGCGTCTTTGACTTCGATCGGTGTCGCGCCCGCAGCTTGAAGAGCGCGCACGTGCTCGGGAACATCGCCCTGAAGCGCGAGCACACCTACCTTCATCCGACTACCACCCGCGTCGGGCCAGCCGCTCTCCCTCGGGAAGATCCGACACATTGATGCCGACCATCGCTTCGCCTAAGCCGCGCGAGACCTTCGCGATCATCTCGGGCTCGTTGAAGTACGTCGTTGCTTCAACGATCGCGCGAGCGCGTGTCGCCGGATCACCGGACTTGAAGATGCCGGATCCGACGAACACTCCTTCGGCCCCCAACTGCATCATGAGAGCCGCGTCTGCCGGCGTCGCGATCCCTCCGGCGGTGAAGAGAACGACGGGAAGCTTTCCAGCTTGAGCAACCTCGCGCACGAGCTCGTATGGAGCTCGCAGCTCTTTGGCCTCGGCCATGAGCTCTTCCGAGCCAAGTGAATTGAGACGCCGGATGCCCGACGAGATCGAGCGCATGTGACGAACGGCCTCGACGACGTTTCCAGTTCCGGCTTCACCCTTCGAACGGATCATCGCCGCGCCTTCGCCGATGCGGCGCAGTGCTTCACCGAGGTTCGTCGCTCCGCAAACGAACGGCACGGTGAACTGCCACTTGTCTACGTGATGAGCCTCATCGGCGGGACTAAGTACTTCGGATTCGTCGATGTAGTCAACGCCCAGCGCCTGAAGGACTTGAGCTTCGGCGAAATGGCCGATCCGGCACTTGGCCATGACCGGGATCGACACGGCCTCGACGATCTCTGCAACCTTTTCGGGGTCGGCCATGCGCGCGACCCCGCCCTCGGCGCGGATGTCGGCGGGGACCCGCTCGAGCGCCATGACGGCGACCGCGCCCGCTTCTTCTGCGATGGTCGCTTGCTCGGCGGTGGTGACGTCCATGATGACGCCGCCCTTGAGCATCTCAGCGAGCCCGCGCTTTACGCGCGCTCCGCCTGTCGATCGTTCTTGGTCGGTCATGGCTCTGCCCTCTTCCCGCCGTGCAAACGGCGCTCTGACCTGCGCTTTCCCTTAACCCGATCCTACCTTTTCAAGTCCAACACGGGTTCAGTCAAATACCATCCCGCACGCCAATGGAATCCCAATTCGACACCCGGCGAATAGGAATCCCACTTCCGCCCTTGGCGGAGCCATGCCGATGAGCAGTCGCAGCGATGACGCCGACGCCCACCTGTCGGGAGGCATGACCCCACAGGTCCTAGACGAGCCATCTCTTCCACGCGCTGCGGCTTGGATGACGGCAGGAACCCTTCTTTCACGCATGACGGGGCTGCTGCGCTTTGCCGCCATCGCGTACGGGATCGGCATCGCCGAAACCCGGCTGACCGACAGCTACAACCTGGCCAACTCCGTTCCCAACATCATCTACGAGACCGTTTTGGGTGGCGTTCTCACCTCCGTCTTCGTGCCGGTCTTCGTCGAGCTACTAGAGCGGGAAGGACGCGAGAAGGCGTGGGAAGTCATGAGTGGGATCGTGAACTTCTCGATGGTCGTTCTGACTGCCATCTCGGCGATCGGTGTCGCGGCAGCTCCCCTGATAGCAAAGTTCTACGCGTCTCGGTTGGGAGGATCAGAGGCCGCCCTTCAGGAGCACGTGATCACGTTCCTGGTGAGGCTCTTCATCCCTCAGATCATCTTCTACGGCCTCTATTTCATATTGGCGGGGATCCTCAACTCCCATCGTCGTTTTGTCGCGCCTGCATTCACCCCCGCTTTGAACAACATCGCAGTCATCTCTGTCTTCGTCGCGTTCAGAGCTGCATACGGAACGGTCGGGCTCGAAGGCATCTCGCGCGGCCAGCTCTTCTTGATCGGCGCCGGAACGACATTAGGTGTGGTCCTGGCAGCCGTTTCCCTGCTGCCGTTCCTGCGGGGGGTCGCCAAGTACCGACCGACGCTCGATGTGTCTCATCCCTCGGTTCGGAAGCTATTGAGGCTGTCCGTCTTCAGCATCGGCCTGATCGTTACGAATCAGATCGGGTTTCTCGTGCTTCAGTACCTATCGAATGCAGAGAAGGGGGCCTTCTCTGCGTACCTGGTCGCATTCACCTTCTTCTTGCTTCCGCAGGGCCTGTTCGGCGTGTCGATCAATACCGCTCTACTGCCCGACATGAGCGCACATGCCTTGAACGAGCGATGGGAAGCGTTCCGTGAGCGAGTTTCGACGGGAGTCAGAGCGTTGATCTTCCTCGTGCTTCCCACCGCGGTCGGTTACGTTCTGCTGGCCCCTTCGATAGTGCGCGTCTTGCTCGAGCACGGTGTGATGCAAGCACACTCCACCCATCTGGTCTCCGTGATCCTCCAGATCTTGTCGCTCAGCTTGGTGCCGTTCACTCTGTTCCAGTTCTTCTTGCGCGGCTTCTACGCCATGCAAGACACGCGTACGCCGTTCATCGTCAACTCGATCTCTGTAATCGTCGCGATAACGATCAACGTGTTCGCATTTCACTTCTACGCCGTTCAAGGCTTGGCCGCAGGCAACGCGATCGCCTACACGACCGCGTCGATAATCCTCGGCACCGCGCTCGCTCGGGTCGCTCATGGATTCGACCTGCCCCGGATGATCGAGAGCGCGATCCGGATCGCGGTCGCGAGCGCGGTCATGGGTCTTGTCGTGTGGGGCACGATGCGCGCAACGCAGCATCTCGTCGACGCCGCTTCTATCTACAAACAGGCGGTGGGATTACTGGTTCCCGTCTGTGCGGGAGCGGCCGTGTATCTGGGAGCAGCCATTGGGTTGCGTGTAGAGGAGCTCGGGTTCTTGCGATCGTTGCTCGGCCGCCGGGGTCCGGCCGCCGATCCGGCTCCTTAGCTAACGGCGGGAGC
>JBHELU010000212.1:0-5048 GCA_046262955.1 Actinomycetota bacterium
CTCAGTCCCGGGCTCTACGAAGGACCGGGAACCTACACGCTCGACCCGCAGAGCAAGGTCCAGGTCGGCGGACGGTCGGCTCCGCTGCCGAGCGCCGCATACGTTCAGTTCCTGACGCGTCCGCCCCATCCAACGGAGATCAAATACGACAAGATCATGCAGCCCTGCACGATGGTGATCGCCAAGACGAGCGGCAACGTCGACTGTCCGGAGCTCGGTGACGAGAAGGGCAGCATCGTGAAGGTCCGCTGGTCCTGGTCGTTGGTATGACGCCGCGCACTATCGCTCTTGACGACGGCATCATCGCGATCGACACCATGATGGGCGGGATCGATGGATTGGTCGCTGCATTCTTCGTTCCCGGCGAGAACCCTGCCGTCATCGAGACCGGCCCTGCTACCGTCGCGCGCACATTGATCGACGGGCTCGCGTCTATCGGGGTCGGACCCGACGACGTCGCGCATTTCGTCGTGTCTCACATCCACCTCGATCACGCCGGGGGCGCGGGCGATCTCGTCGATGCGTTCCCGAAGGCAGAGTTCGTCGTGCACCGCGAGGGCGCGCGGCACCTGGCAGACCCATCGAAGTTGATGGCCAGCGCATATCGTGTGTTCGGTCCGCAGCTCGACACGATGTTCGGCCCGTTGCGACCCGTGCCTTCCGAGCGGCTGCGTGCGGTCGATCCGGGGGACGTCGTCGATCTCGGCGGCGGACGAACACTGGAGATCGTCGAAGCACCGGGGCACGCGCGGCATCACATGGCGGTGCACGATCCGACGTCCGGGGTGATGTTCGTCGGTGACTCGATGGGTGTGTACCTGCCCGAAGCAGACGTGCTTCGACCTGCTACGCCTCCGCCCGACTTCGATCTCGAGCTGGCGATCGCGACCTTGCGCCGCTATCGCACGCGGGATCCGCGCGCGTTGTACCTCACGCACTTCGGCCCGGCTCCTTCGTCCCGCGACATGCTCGCCGAGGCCGAAGACAAGCTCGTCCGGTACGGCGATATCGTTCGAGAGGCGATGAAGGAATCAGACGATGTCGGGTTCGTCGCGGATCGCTTGCGCGAGCGCACGCGGGACGACTACCTCGCCGTTCACGGCAACCCTGCGCTCGAGGCGAAGTTCGAGTCGTTGAACGCCTGGCGTTCCAGCGCGGCGGGCTACATCCGCTACTTCAAGACATCAGGCTGAGCGCGCCCCCACCGAGCGGCACGATCTCACCGTCGCGGAACAACCGCGCGCTCCCCTTCCCGGCGACCGTAGCATGTCCTTCAGCGAGAAGGACCGCCGTGTCCTCGTCGATCCCGAACACGGAACACGCGGGGACGATCTTCTCGACGAGCTGATCGGCTTCGGTCCATGCGTCGAAGTGAGGAACGACCGCGTACCCCTGGAGCATGCCGAGCCCAGGCATCCAAAGCGTCGGTGTGCCGTCTCCGTCCTCGGGGCGGTGCACGAGAGACCAATCGCCGAGCGCCATCGCGCCGGCGCTCGAGCCGACGAGCCACGCGCCCCGGTCGCGCGCGCGAAGGAAGGCCTGCCAGAACGGCGAGCCTTCGAGGGCATCGAGCAGACGCGCGGTCTTGCCCCCGGATATGTAGAGGAGGTCGGCACGCTCCACAACCGCGACGTTGTCCATGTCTGCCGCATCGCTACGGTCGAGGATCATCAACGGTGTCGTGCGCGCACCGAGTTTCCTGAAGTGGTCGACGCCGCGATCCGCCCATTCCTCCGGGTCCTCCCCGGCCGCAGCAGTCGGCAGGATCGCGACGAGCGCATCAGGACCGATCGTTCCGAGGATCGCTCGGTCGATGTCGTTCATCGACGAGGTGAACTCGCCGCTGCCGACCAACCCGATGCGCGAGTGTCCGAGCGGGTCATGCATCGCGCTTCTGCCCCAGCTCGCGTCCCGCTTCGGCGAGCCGCGCGCGCGCCGTCGGACCGGCATCGCGCGCGGCACGAACAAGCACCGACGTGGCCGAGTCGTCGAGCCCACGCGATGCGAACGCGCGCGCGCGCACCACTTGCGCGTCGATCCACACGCGCTCCGGGACGTCGTTGCGACCCAGGTCGGCGAGGAAGTCGAGCGCGCGCGTTGCCCTGCCGAGGCGGACGTACGCATCCGCGATGACCGGATCGTGATTGCGCCGTCCGGTCATGCGCCGAGCCGCAAGCAGCTCCTGCGCAGCCTCGTGCCACTCCCCGAGCTCGTACGCAGCGAGACCCAGCGCCTCGCGTACCGCGGGTGAGCGTGGCGCCGCTTGTTTCGCGCGTACCGCGGCTCGGCGGGCGTCCGGCGCGCGTCCCTCATCGCGCGCGCGCAATGCTTTCTCCATCCAGCGCTGCGCTTCCTCGGCGAGCCCGCGACGCGACGTTCGCGCAAGCTCGTCGGCGAGCCGCTTCGGCAACGTGGTGTCTTTCATCTCGATGAGTGTATTTCCAAGAAAGAAGCCGGCTCGCCGGCCGGCCTCTTTCGAATCTTGTGTCGGATCACGCGCAGGCGAGCGTCCCCACGGTGTGGAAGGTCGTGCTGTCGTCGACCGAAGCGATCGATGCCGTGATACACCCGGTAGCGGCTGGGTCGATCGACACGACGACACTGTCGTACGTGTACCCGAGCGAGACCGGGTTCTGCGGAATGAAATGGAACTCTTGTCGCGTGAGCACGATGTCTTGGTCGAGACCAAGCCCGGTCACGTGCGCCGTCAGGCTCGGCACGGTGGCTCCCTGGTCGATGATGTACCGGAGGTAGATGCCGGTCGACCCCGGATTGATGAGCCTCCCGTCATACGGCGCCGTGTCGGGGCCTGCCGCATCGCAGACCAGCGCGTTCGAGTTGAGGTTGGCCGGGGAACTGAAGATCACGATGTTCGACGTGCACCATGACGGATCGGCGTTGGCGCCGATCGGTGCGAGCACTGCAAGCATGCCGGCGGCAGCTAGCAGCGCCAGGCGACGAGACGTTGAGCGCATCTGGTTCTCCCCTCGGGCTGGTATGGCCTCTAGGGATGGTTCTCCGCGCGAGGGCCACATCCTCCCGGAAACGTTCGAAGCCGGTCTTTCGACCGGCTTCGAGAAAGGGTGTCCCGGCGGCGACCTACTCTCCCACCGAGTCTCCCCGGCAGTACCATCGGCGCTGGAGGGCTTAACTTCCGGGTTCGGGATGGGACCGGGTGTATCCCCTCCGCTCTGGCCACCGAAACGATATGAGGCGGATCGCTCCGCCAAGTTTTCAAGCGCGCTTGAGCGACTCTATAGCGAGCGTGAGCGAACCAAGGCCTCGGCCGATTAGTACCGGTCGGCTCCACGTGTTGCCACGCTTCCACCTCCGGCCTATCAACCCGCTAGCCTCGCGGGGGCCTTACCACGTTAACCGTGTGGGAGACCTCATCTTGGAACGAGCTTCCCGCTTAGATGCTTTCAGCGGTTATCCCTTCCGCACATCGCCAACCAGCCATGCCCTTGGCAGGACAACTGGCACACGAGAGGTGCGTCCGTCCCGGTCCTCTCGTACTAGGGACAGCCTTCCTCAAGTCTCCTGCGCTCGTGGTGGATAGGGACCGAACTGTCTCACGACGTTCTAAACCCAGCTCGCGTACCGCTTTAACCGGCGAACAGCCGGACCCTTGGGAGCTGCTCCACCCCCAGGATGCGACGAGCCGACATCGAGGTGCCAAACCAGGCCGTCGATGTGGACTCTTGGGCCTGATCAGCCTGTTATCCCCGGGGTACCTTTTAGCCGTTTAGCAACGGCGCTTCCACACGCCACCGCTGGATCACTAGACCCTGCTTTCGCATCTGCTCGACCCGTCGGTCTCGCAGTTAAGCACCCTTGTGCCCTTGCACTCGACGCACGATTGCCAACCGTGCTGAGGGTACCTTTGAACGCCTCCGTTACTCTTTGGGAGGCAACCGCCCCAGTCAAACTGCCTGCCTGACGCTGTCCCAGATCCGGATAACGGACCCTAGTTAGACGCCCAGCACCGCAAGGGTGGTATTTCAAGGTTGACTCCACGGAGGCCGAAACCCCCGCTTCAAAGTCTCCCACCTATCCTACGCAAACGGAACCGAACACCAACGTCAAACTGCAGTAAAGGTCCCGGGGTCTTTCCGTCCTACCACGAGTAGGCCGCATCTTCACAGCCATTGCAATTTCGCCGAGTCTCTGGTCGAGACAGCGCCCAAGTCGTTACGCCATTCGTGCAGGTCGGCACTTCGTGTGTATCCGCTGTTTCCAGCGGCACAGACTAGGCCTTCACCTCGATCGCTCGAGGGCCCGCGTATTGCCCGGACCGTAGATTTGTCTTCCGACAGTGATCCGAGCCGAATCGATTTCGATTCAGTCGTTACGGGGTCATGCTTCTCGCGAAGCAGAGGACTTCCCACGGCATCACCCGTTACTGAAAATCAGCACTTGGGCTTCACCGTTATGAGCGGGATGACGTGTTAGATCGCTCTCACACGGGGCAGTTGTGTCTACCCGACAAGGAATTTCGCTCGAGTTGGCCCTCATGTCGCCATGAGGCTCGGACCATATCTTCAGCTCTGAGTGTCGATCAGAGTTGGCTGGCGTATGGCCTCTGAGGATTCCAGGAAACGAGATGGCTTCTTGCGATTCATCGATTCAGTGGTCCGAGCGATCTCCGACATCCCTTCGGCGCTCAGATGAGTGCCGTCGTTCATGAGTCGGATCACGGTACGGAACTTCTCGAAGTCATCGCGTTTCGCCGTTGTCAGTGGGTTCTGTTCGAAGAACGGAACGATCACCATCTGAAGATCATGCAGTCGCTTGACGCTGAAACTCCACATGTCTTCTCGGTGATCATCGAACCGCCGATTGATACCGACGGTTCCACAACCGAAGTACATCTTCAGCTCGTGCAGTACACGCCTCTCTCCCCTTGCACGACCACCAATTGAGGCTGCACTTGACAACCCAATCGCGTTGTCGCGTTCCGGAAGATCGGAACACTGAAGCATCCTTCGCCGTCCACGAACCCGACGACCCCATTGCTCGTATCCTGGCCTTTCCTGCTGATTGTCCGC
>JBHELU010000213.1:0-7122 GCA_046262955.1 Actinomycetota bacterium
ACTGCAGCGGTCTTGTCTGCCGGCATGGGGGCCGGGGTGTTGATCGGCGTAGCCGGTACCGAACCGGTCGGTGTCGGCTGTGTCTTCGGTGCTGCTGCCGAGGCGCTGCCCCCCACGAATAGGGCTCCGAGCGTGAACGAGCTCAGAACTATTGCGACCACCAGCGCGATCGACCCGCGACTCGCCTGCTTGATTCGTGCCATCTACCCCTCCTGCCTGTCCGCGAAGGCCGGCGACTCCGGCCACCGAGGAAGTAATACGAGCTAAAAAAGGGTGTTCCTGCCTATAAACGGGCATTTCTAGGAAATTCCTCCAATAGCTGGACATAAAGGGGCCCCAAACTGTGCCGTGGAGCCCGACGGCCCCCGGATGGATCCGCCCGCACGCAGGCCCGCCGGTTTCCCACCTCGCCCCGGTAGGATTGGGCCGTGAACGCCGTGGGGACTCTAGAGGACCAGGTCAGAGACGCTTTGGACCTCATCCGTCCTGCGATCCAGGCGGACGGGGGCGATATCCGGCTCGAAAGCGTACTGGGCTCGACGGTAACTGTGTCTCTGTTGGGAACCTGCGAGGCATGTCCAATCTCACCTGTAACCCTGAAAGCCGGCGTCGAGCGGATCCTCCGTGACCGCGTGCCGGGGATCACCGAGGTGGTCGCGGTCGAGGCGTGACCCGTCCACAGGATGCCCAGCTGGTTAGCAGGACCATTGCCGGCGAGCGGCTCGGGGTGGCCCGTCTCATCTCACTCGTAGAAGACGGCGGCGATGGTCTTCCGGAGGTCATGCGCGAGATCTATCCGCATACCGGGAACGCGTATTCGATCGGTATCACCGGGGCTCCGGGGGCCGGCAAGTCAACCCTTACCGAGCGGCTGATCGCGCGCGCTCGCGTAGACAATCAAAAAGTCGGGGTTCTGGCGATCGATCCCTCGAGCCCGTTCTCGGGAGGTGCGCTGCTCGGCGATCGCGTCCGGATGCAAAGCCACGCAACCGACACTGAAGTGTTCATCCGATCGATGGCGACACGCGGCCATCTCGGAGGCCTTGCTCTAGCGACACCTGAAGCCATGCGCGTGTTGGACGCTGCAGGCAAGGACATCGTGATCATCGAGACCGTCGGCGTCGGCCAGGCTGAGGTCGAGATCACCGACGCATGCGACACAACGCTAGTAGTGCTCAACCCTGGATGGGGGGACGCGGTTCAGACGGCAAAGGCCGGATTGATGGAGATCGCCGACGTCTTTGTCGTCAACAAGGCCGACCGGGCCGGCGCGCGCGACACGATCAGAGAGCTCAACCAGATGCTCGAGCTGTCGGACGCTGCATGGAAACCGCCGGTCGTGCAGACGATCGCGACCAAGAACGAAGGCATCGATGACCTGTGGGCGGCGATCGGGAAGCACCGCCTTTATCAGGAAGAGGGCGGCTTGCTCGACGCTCGCAGGCGCCGCCGTATCGAGCGGGAGATCCGAGAGATCGTCGCCGAGCGATCTCGCCGGCGCATCGATTCGCAAGCGGGTCCGCTCTTGTCGCAGCTGGCCGAGCGGGTGTCTCGTCGCGAGCTTGACCCTTACGCCGCAGCCGTCGAGCTCGCGGCCGCTGTGGACCACCGGTCATAAGGTGATTCGGTGACCGACCTATTGGTGGCGATACCTTTGGGGGCCGCGGCGGGGGTCCTATCGGGCATGTTCGGCATCGGAGGGGGCACGATCATCGTGCCGGCCCTCATCCTCATCCTAGGTTTCGAGCCGAAGACTGCGACCGGCACATCTCTTGCCGCGCTGTTGTTGCCCGTTGCCGTCTTCGCGGTGATCTCCTATGCAAATGCGGGTCACGTCAACTTCCGCGTTGCCATCCCCGTTGCCATCTGTCTGGCCCTGGCGGCCCCCTTTGGAGCGAAGATCGCGTTGTCGTTGTCGAATCGAACGCTGGCCCAGGCGTTCGGAATATTTCTCGCATTAGTTGCAATACGACTGATTGCCTTCCCTCCGAAGGGTTAGCGCTCTACAGTCGCTATAACAGCGGATTCGGGAGGGCTATAACAGCGGATTCGGGAGGAGGGGCTATGGACAACCGTCGTCTCGCGGCTATCGGGGGCATCGGATTCGTCGTTCTGCAGATCTTCACCAACGTGATCCCTGGGGGATCACCCCCCACGCTCACCGATTCCACGACGAAGGTCGTGAACTACTTCGCGGACAAGCACGATCGTCTGTTCATCGGAAACGCAGCCAACACCCTGTCTGGCATCTTCGCCGTCCTGTTCTTCGTCGCTCTCTACAAACTGCTGAGACAAGAGCGGCCGGCAACTGAGGCGTGGCCGCTCCTGGGTCTGGTCGGCACGATCATTGGCGGCACGTTCATCACGGTGGGCCAGGCCATGTCCACGATGGCGCTTTTCGAGGGCAAGGCGGTCCCCGGAGTCACTGTTGTCTTCAATCAGGTCTCGGTAATCATTTTCGAGATGTCGGGCGTCATGCTCGCGGTCGCGCTGCTTGGGTTCGGCCTCGCGCAACTCCGTTCGGCGGTGATGGCGTCGTGGCTTGGGCAACTGGCGCTACTGGGTGCGCTTGCCGGGACGATCGGATCGCTTTTTGCCGGCGTAAAGAGCGACTCGTGGGCGTACGTCGGGTTCGTCGCCTACATCATCTTCCTGGTGTGGATCCTGTTGACGAGCATCATGCTGATGCGCTCGGCGCAACCGACACCAGCTAGTACCTGATCTCACACGTTTGGGCTGGTCGCGGCCGGTAAACTCGTAAGTCATGGCCAACGATAGGGATCCCGATTCCGCACCCGGCGGAGCCGTGCAGCCCAAAGACCTAGATCAGATCTGGCGCGAGCGCATCGCGCAGTCGAAGTTCCGCGACGACGTCGACTTCGACACACTGTCGAGCGTCCCGCTCGAGCCGCTCTACGGGCCCGAAGGCGAGATCGATCCCGAGCTCGGCGTCCCCGGCGAGTACCCGTTCACTCGCGGGATCTACCCGACCGGATACCGGGGCCAGCTGTGGACCATGCGTGAGTTCGCTGGCTTCGGCAATGCGGGACAGACCAACGAGCGCTACAAGTTCCTGTTGGAGCATGGGCAAACTGGGCTGAGCGTCGCGTTCGACATGCCGACGTTGATGGGTCGTGACTCGGACGATCAGCATTCTCTAGGCGAGGTTGGTCGGTGCGGCGTTGCCGTCGATTCGCTGGCCGATATGGAGATCCTCTTCAAAGACATCGACCTCGAAGCGATCACAACATCGATGACGATCTCGGGGCCGGCCCCCATGTTGTTCGCGATGTACATCGCCGCGGCCGAGAACCAGGGAGCGGACGTATCGAAGCTGGGTGGAACCTGTCAGACAGACATCCTGAAGGAGTACATCGCTCAGAAGGAATGGCTGTTCC
The DNA here is from genome assembly GCA_046262955.1 of Actinomycetota bacterium. Classification (GTDB taxonomy): domain Bacteria; phylum Actinomycetota; class CADDZG01; order CADDZG01; family WHSQ01; genus JALZGD01. The sequence goes on from JBHELU010000213.1 coordinate 3,399, forward strand.
CACCGGAGCCCCACCTGAGATTGACCGCCGACATGATGGAGTTCTGCGTCGATCGCGTGCCCAAGTACCACCCGTTGTCGATCTCGGGCTATCACATCCGCGAAGCTGGTTCGACAGCGGTGCAGGAGCTGGCGTTCACGATCGCGTCGGGATTTGCGCACGTCGAGCTGGGGCAGCGCCACGGTTTGGACGTCGACGACTTTGCCCCGGGACTCTCGTTCTTCTTCAACTCACACATCGACTTCTTCGAAGAGATCGCAAAGTTCCGCGCCGCTCGCAAGATCTGGGCCCGGTGGATGCGCAATCGCTACGGAGCGAAGAAAGAGCGGTCGTGGATGCTCAAGTTCCACACCCAGACGGCTGGTTGTTCGCTTACGGCGCAGCAGCCGTACAACAACGTGGTCCGAACAGCCACTGAAGCGCTCGCTGCCGTCCTGGGCGGAACCCAATCGCTCCACACGAACTCCCTCGACGAGGTGCTTGCACTTCCGAGCGACGAGTCGGTCGAGATCGCGTTGCGGACGCAGCAGGTGATCGGTTACGAGACGGGCGTCACTAACGTGATCGATCCGCTCGGCGGTTCGTGGTTCATCGAGGACCTGACCGAGAAGACCGAGCAAGCCGCTGAGGAGTACTTCGCCAAGATCGACGAGCTCGGCAACGGTTCGATCCTCGACGGCATGCTCGTCGGCATCGAGCAGGGCTACTTCCAGAAAGAGATCGCCGACGCCGCGTTCCGTTACCAGCAGTTGCGCGAGCGCGGCAAGAAAGTGATCGTCGGCGTAAACCGCTTCACGCGCTCCGTTCAGGAGATGCCGGAGGTCTTGATAATCACCCCCGAAATTGAAGAGAGGCAGAACAAAGCGGTCGCCGAGGTTCGTGCGAACCGCGATGCGAAGGTGGCCGAGGATGCGATCCAGGCCTTGCGCGACATGGCTCACGACGAATCGGTGAATTCGATTCCGGTTCTGATCGAGGCATCCAAGGCGTACGTGACGCTCGGGGAGATGGTGGAGACGCTCAAGCAGGAGTGGGGCGTGTACCGGGAGCCGCCCGCTTTTTAGACCGCTCTAGGCGGCCGCTCCTTCCGACCCACTTCCCAAGGGTCATCGGCATCCCCCGGTAAGACCTTTAGTACGCACTTCCCGCAATTTCCTTGACGGGCATACCTTGCATGACTGGTAATACCTGGAAACACACCAGGAATCAAGGGGGTCACACGTGAATCGGGCAGGAATCGTGATTTTGGGGGCGCTTCTCATGGGCTCAGCGGTGCAGGCCAGCGCCTTCGCTGCGCCGGCCGGAGCACAGAGCTTCTCGCTCCAGATGACCTCCGTGCTCGCTCCCGAGCACTCCGGGTGCTCCTTCGACATCGTCGTTTCCGGGCTCGATCAGGTCACTAGCCAGACGACCTACGACAAGTCCGGTACGCCTCTGAAGATGGTCCAGCACATCGACTACAAGGGCACTCAAACGGCCAAGGGAACGGCGCTCGACGTGTCCGAGCACGCCGTTGTCACGGTCGACATGGCTGCCGGCACCGAGACGGTGACCGGGCAGCTCCTCAGGATCTCGCTTCCGAAGGGCGGAAACCTCGTTCTCGACGTCGGCCGCATCGTGACCGGCGGCGACGGCACCTCTCAGGTCCAGCACGGGTGGCACCCGGCCACTACAGACATCCCTCGGTACTGCGCAGCATTCGGAAATTAGGAGGCTCGACATGAGACCACGCAAAGACTGCCGCTTCGGGCTCCGCCGCCACGACTCGGTTCTGCGCCGGGACCGGCAACCCCGTGTCTGGAAATGCCCCGACCGAACGATCCGATTGGACGATGCGGGAACGAATCCTCTGCCGCATGGTTCTATCTCTCGGGCGATCGAGGAGGTTCTAGATGAGCGCAAAGGTCCAGAAGACAGACGAGGAATGGCGTAAAGACCTATCCGAAGAGTCTTACGCGGTCCTGCGCCGGGCCGCCACCGAACCACCGTTCACCGGCAAGTACACGTACAACCACGACGACGGCCTGTACCGTTGCGGGGGTTGTGGAGCCGAACTGTTCTCGTCGGACGCGAAGTTCGATTCGGGCAGTGGATGGCCCAGTTTCACGGAGCCGGCCAACGTCTCTAACATCGAGCTCAAAGACGACGATAGCCACGGCATGCATCGCGTCGAAGTGAACTGCGCGGTTTGCGGCGGTCACCTCGGCCACGTCTTCGACGATGGTCCCGGCCCCGCGGGCAAACGCTTCTGCATCAATTCTTGCGCGCTGGACTTCGACACGACTGCGTAACTACAGGCCGCGGCCCCCGCGGATGATCCGATAACCGATAACGGCTGCGACCAGCGCGAAGACGATCCCGACGATCGCTCCGGCGGTCTGGTACGGGTCAGCCGGTGGTGCTTGCAGAGTTGTCACGGACGGTGTCGGCATGGGCGTCGCCAGCGCGAACACAATGGGTAACAGCATCTCTAGGCGCGAGCGGTCGCCGGCGGAGGGAACCGCCAAGATTTCGTCTCCGCCGGCGTGTCGCCCAACCCTGCTTCTCCTAAAAGCTCCAGGAAGTTGCGCACGACGCGGGCCGTAACGCCCCAGATCACGTGGTCTTCCCACACCCACGCCTCGGTCGGGTACGCGCGGCCCCCGTGCTCGAAGCCGGCCTCGTTGCGGATCTCATCCGTGAGTTGCGCAAGCGGCACGATGATCACTTCGGCGACCTCGGCCGGATTTGGATGGAGCGTGGGCATCTCATCGATCCATCCGATGAACGGGGTGACGGTGTAACCGGAGACGAATGTCGGGAACGTGTCGAGCTCGCCGAGCATCCGGACGACCGGCGGGTCGAGCCCGATCTCTTCGCAACTCTCGCGCAGCGCGGCTTCCGCGGGGGATTCGCCGTCGTCGATCGAGCCTCCGGGGAAAGAGATCTGACCGCTGTGCGACCGCAAGCTCTCGGTGCGCTGCGTGAAGACCACCGACGGTTCGGGCTCGCCGATGATCGGGATCAGTACCGCAGCGGCGCGCCCCCCCTCGGCGAAGTGTCGCTGCGGGGGGTGAGCGGTGAGCGCGTCGCGAAGCTTCTGCTCGAAGTCACCCATGGCCAATCATCGTAGCCTTGGCGTTTCGACCACCAGTGCGATGCACCTAAGACCTGGGAGGAACGATGGGCGAGTTCGTCAACATCGAACGGCCGGGCAATGGGACTCCCAATTCCGCACTCGGCGGAGCCGTCGCGATCGCAACGATCAGGCTCGACCGTCCGAAGGTCAACGCGCTCAACATCGAGGTCGTCGAGGGACTCGACGAGACGTGTGTGCAGATCGAGGCCGACGCCACCATACGCGCCGTCGTCGTGTACGGCGGCGATCGCACCTTCTCGGCCGGCGCCGATCTGAACGAGATGGCGGAAGGATCGCCGGACGACGTCCGCCGTCGCGTCGGCGCGCTGCAGCGCGCCTGCGACCGTATCGAGGCCCTCTCCGCTCCGACGATCGCCGCGGTCAACGGCTACGCGCTCGGCGGCGGCTGCGAGATCGCTATGGCGTGCGATTTTCGGTTCGCGGCCACGCGCGCACGTCTTGGGCAACCGGAGATCGTCGTCGGGCTGATCCCGGGTGCCGGGGGAACGCAGCGCCTGCCGCGCCTTATCGGACCGGGCCGCGCGGCCGACCTCGTCCTGTCGGGACGCGTGGTGCACGCAGACGAGGCGTTGCAGCTCGGTCTGG
>JBHELU010000214.1:0-14023 GCA_046262955.1 Actinomycetota bacterium
ACCGCCCGGTAATCGCGCAGGAAAGCAGAGGTCACGGCAGGCGGAACCTCCCAGTGGGGCTAGGCGTCTTAAAGCCGTGATGAGACGATGCTGAGCGCCAAAGTGGAGACACGACGAGTTCCGAGCAAAGTTGGGATCGGCGACCTATATCTGCAGCACGCAGACTCGGCCGTCCGTTTCGCCTATCTCTTGACCGGTGACCAAGCGGTCGCCGAAGACTTGATGCAGGACGCGTTCGTCAAGCTGACCGGCCGGCTCGCTCACCTTCGGGATCCAGATGCTTTCGATGCATATCTGCGCAGAACCATCGTGAATCTCAGCCGTTCGTACTTCAGGCACAAGCGCGTCGAGAGAACGTACCTGGATCGCCTGCGAAACAGCACGGCGTCGAACGTCTCTCATCCCGACACATCGGTTGAGGATCGTGACGAGCTGTGGCTGCGATTGATGACTGTCTCTCCGCGTCAGCGGACTGCACTAGTGCTGCGGTTTTACGAGGACCTGTCCGAAGCAGAGGTGGCGCACATCCTGAAATGCGCACCCGGAACCGTGAAGTCTCTCGTGTCACGAGGACTCGAGAAGCTCAGGATCGAGATGCGAGGTGAGCAAGGATGACAACGGGCGACGACCTGGGCGATCTTCTCCGCGATAGAGCAAGAGACGTTCCTCCGCACTGGGAGGTTCCGGGATCTCTGGCCCGGAGGGTCCGTCGACGCGTCGCTCTCAATGCGATCGCTGTCGCAGCCGCTCTGTCGGTAGTTGCCGCCGGCGCCTTCATAGGAGTGCGCGCGTTCAACGATCCCAAACCGGCTGGGCCGGTCGGCTTCCCAACTTCAACGCCGCAACCCACTCAAACGACGAACGCCACTCCTACAGCTCCTGCCACGCAACCAACGCCGCAACAGTCGTCAACGGCTGTGTGCACTTCGGGCCAACTGCGAGCGGTCGGGACGTTGGAAGGCGCGGCAGGCTCGAGAGAAGGGGAGATCGACCTGACGAACTTCTCGGACACGAACTGCACATTGGAGGGCACGCCGACGGTCACCTTGTTGGATCAGAATCTGCATCCGATCGATTCGGGGATCGACTTCAGTTCGTCACCTCCGGGATGGAAGGTCGATGGGAAGGCTCCGCCACCCGGGTGGCCCGTCGTCAAGCTGGAGCCGGGCGACGTTGCGAAGGTCCGCATCCGGTGGTCCAACTGGTGCAATGGTTCGGCGCCCTTATGGCAAGTGTCGATCCCCGGCAGCGGTACGGACGACGTATTCGGACTGGACGCGGCGCCACCGCCACCATGCAACGGGCAAGGGCAGAACTCGAGTGTCGAGGTTGGGCCCTTCGAGCCCGGACCCGACTCCTAGAAGTCGCCGACCCGACCTCGTTAGGCCGGCCGGTTAGTCCTCGCTGATCTCGACTCGTTCGAGAACGATGTCTTCGCTAGGCCGATCGGACGGGTCACGTTCGGCGGTCACGATCGCATCCACGACGTCCATGCCCTCGGTCACCTCGCCGAAGATCGTGTGCTTGTTGTTGAGCCAGGGTGTAGCCGCCACGGTCACGAAGAACTGAGAGCCGTTCGTGTTCGGCCCGGCGTTCGCCATCGCGAGGATCCCCGGCTTGTCGAAACGCGGCCCCCCCGGAGGGAACTCGTCCTCGAAGCGGTAGCCGGGGCCGCCTCGCCCGGTCCCTTCAGGATCGCCTCCTTGGATCATGAAGTCTGGGATGACGCGGTGGAAGACCGTTCCGTCATAGAGCGGTTCGTTCTTGCGTTCGCCGTCGCGCGGATCGCGCCACTCTCTTTTACCTGTTGCCAGATCGATGAAGTTGGCCACTGTTGTCGGCGCGTTCTCCGGCAGCAGCTTGACCACGAACGAGCCTTTGTTGGTGACGAAGGTTGCGGTTGGCATGGATCTCCTTTCTGAGAAGGCGGGCAGTCTATGAGCCTCTACATTGGTCATGCATCCAGAGGAACTTCGGGTGGAGCATCGGGGTACGCCGAAACGAGTGAGCGCTGCCACCAGCCCACGTCGTGCCACCGACCGAACTTGTAGCCGATGTTTCGGTAGACGCCGACCGACTCGAAACCGAGAGACTCGAACAGGCGGACGCTCGCGTCGTTGGGAAGCGTGACTCCGGCGATCGCCGTCAGGTATCCCCGGGTCGCCAGAGTTTCCAAGAGCTCGATCATGAGAGCCTTACCGATGCCGCGCCCGCGTGCATCCCCATCTAGGTAAACAGACACTTCGACGGTGAAGCGGTAAGCCGCGCGGGTGCGCGCAGTGGTTCCGTACGCGTAGCCCACGATTACTCCGTTTTCGGACGCGACCAACCAAGCATGTTTAGCCAGGCTCGTTTCGATCCTTGCGGCCATGTCCTCGGCCGCCGGTGGGTCCAATTCGAAGGAGGCTGGGGCTTTAGTGACGTAAGGCGCGTAGATGCGGGCGATGTCCGCGGCATCCGCAGCCGAAGCGGAACGTATCTCGAGCATCAGCAAACGGTAGCGGGGATCGTGCTATCTCAAGACGTGGTGGGAGGCTCCGTTCGATCCCGAGACAAGACCTTCCAAGATGTCGGGAAGATCTGCGAAAGACTCTTTGCTGACGTAAAGGTCCGACCAGTCGGGGGGCGACTCCAGGTAGGCAGAGAAGGCGACGATCATCGATCCGGGAGACGTTGCCCTTATGAATCGAGCGGTCTGCTCGCCGTTCATATACGGCAGCTTCCAATCGAGGATCACGATGTTCGGCTTTTGAGCAGCGACGCAAGCAACCGCTTCGCTTCCGTCGTGCGCCTCGGCGACGATCTCGAAGCCCGAGTGTCTGAGCAGCCGGGCAAGGGTTCGACGAACATCGTCGTCGTCGTCGACGATCAGCACCGTTCCCTTCATCGCCCTGCGCGGCATGGCCATGGTGAGATGGCTATACCCAAGCTGCGGTCCGTCACTCGTCGGCCGCCTTGACCGTTCGGTCTATATCAAGCGCCTATCGCTCGCCCATCTCGAGAGCTCGTATCGGTTGGACAGCTGAAGTTTTCGCAACACGGCCGAAACGTGCGTTTCGACGGTCTTTACCGAGATGTACAGCTCCTTACCGATCTCCTTGTACGAGTAACCGCGTGCGATCAAACGAAGCACCTCTCGTTCCCGATTCGTTAGCTGATCGAGCTCGGGATCTGCGGTGGTTGCAACGCTTCCGGAGAATGCATCGAGCACGAACCCGGCTAATCGGGGTGAGAAGACTGCATCGCCTTCATTGACCCTCCTGACCGCAGCAACCAGTTCTATCGGGGAGATCGACTTGGTGACGTAGCCACGGGCCCCCGCGCGGATGACCTCGATGACGTCTTCGGCAGCATCGGACACCGAAAGGGCAAGGAAGTAGATCTCCGGGTTGCCCCCGCCCACACTGCGGATCACGCGCGCTCCACCACCGTCGGGCATATGAACGTCGACGAGGACAACATCTGGCCGTGTCCGCTCGATCTCGACGATCGCCTGGTCTGCCGTTGGTGCGGAACCGACGATCTCGAACTCGCTGCGGAGCTCGGTGCGCACCCCGGACAAGAACAGTTCGTGATCGTCGACCAAGAACACCTTGATGGCATCACTCATTGTTCGTCCTCGGCATGGTCAGCCGCACTTCGGTCCCGGTTCCGGGCGAGCTGACGATCTCGGCGTCGCCTCCGAAACGTCGCATGCGGCCTTCGATCGACTCCTCGATACCTCGTCGGTCGTGAGGGACCGTGGTGCGATCGAATCCCGCTCCGAGATCACGGACGTAGCACGCAACCGACGTGTCGTTGATCTCTGCGTAGACAGATAGAGAGGACGCACCAGAGTGCCGCGCGCCGTTGACCATGGCTTCCCTGCATGCATCGACAACTGCTCGAAGGCGGTCGTCGACTGCGGCGTCACCCACTACGACGACATCGATTGGTATCCGATGTAGCCCTTCCACATCGGCGGCTGCGCGCTCGATCTCGTCGCGAACGGATTCACCCGCGCGGGGTTTACCCCGTCCGTACAACCATGCGCGCAGCTCCCGTTCTTGCAAGCGAGCAAGGGTCGACATCTCTCTTGGTTCGGTTGACCGCTGGATCAGCGCGAGCGTCTGCAGTACCGAGTCGTGTAGGTGTGCAGCAACTTCCGCGCGCTCTTCGGATCGGATCCGTTCCCGTCGTTCCTCGGACACTTCACGAGCAAGGCGCGCGATCCATGGCCCGAAGATCAGAGCTACACCCGACCCGAGCACGAGAGTGGCAAGACCGATCGTGCGCGCGGCAGGAAGAGCGTTGTTGGCCGCGAGGAAACCCGCCATGCCGGCGGCGATGAGCAACCCACCTCCCGCCAGCCGGATGGGGGACAGTCCCCCGGAGAATGGGTCTACAGGGCCGCCCGGGATCCTCGAGGTCAGGCTTGCCCAGCGCGCCCTCCCGGATTCGTCGGAGCGCATCCACAAGATCCCCGAGCCGAACGCGCCGAGCGCGATCGGCCACACGATCGCATCGCCGAACCACAACCCGACAAAGCGCAAAAGAAGGAGCGACCCGGCAACGATCATCGCGATCGCGAGTCCCTGCCTGGGGGAGGTGAGGGTCCGATCCCTCGGCGTTTCTCGTTCGGGAGCGATGAGCCACGCGACGAGATACCCGACCACTCCCACACCGCCCGCGGCCGCGAGAACGACGAAAGAAAGCCTGATGACCACCGGGTCGACGCCCAACCGCTCGGCGATGCCGGCGGCCACGCCCGCGATGATCCGGTTGTTCCGGCTCCTTGCGAATGGGCCCCGAGCTCGTGCGTGGGGCTTGAGGCCCGGTTCTGCCGAGGTCTGCATCGAAAGTCCATCGTCGCACCTGGAGGCGCCGGCGCCTATCGGGGTTTGCCCTTAGAAGACCGGCGATATTCAGGGTTAGGTCAGGGCATCCCCCGATGGCGAAGCTCCCCGGCGCGGCTCACGATGGCTCCATGAGCGAAACCACCAGTAACACTTCTCAGGGCACAGTCATCCGCAGGCTCACTCGCCGGACCGACGACAAGGTCGTAGCCGGCGTGGCTTCTGGTCTCGGCCATTACTTCGGGGTCGACCCCGTTCTTTTCCGTATCGGTTTTGTGGTGCTGACGATCACAGGTGGCTTGGGACTTCTCCTTTACGCGGCCGCATGGATCGTTCTGCCGGAGTCAACCGGCTCGCGTGTCGGCGAACCCCCCATCAGGCGTATCAGCGGATTCCCCACCTGGGCCGGGATCCTCCTGCTTGTGGTGGGTGCGTCGTTGCTGGTCAGTCAGATCGGACCGTGGCAACCGTCGCTCGTGTGGGGCGTCGTTCTGGTCGGCCTCGGCGTCGTTTTGTTCCGCCGCGAGACCCGTCCGGAAGGATCGGAGCCTGCTACGCCGCCGTCGCTCGATGCAACCGACCCCGCTTCCGCGACCGTTACGGCCCCCGTCGCATCCCCCGCGTCGGGGGCCGAACCCATCGTTCGACCACAACCCCGCGAAAGATCTCCTTTGGGCTGGTACACGATCGGTGCACTCTTCGTCGCTATCGGAACCGCCGCCGTGCTGGACGACGCAGGAGTCGTCCACTTGAGGCCCGTTCAGTACCTCGCGCTCGCGCTTGCCGTCCTCGGGGTCGGGTTGTTGGTCGGCACGATCTTCGGACATGCAAGATTGCTGATCATCCCCGCCCTGCTCCTGACACCCTTGGTGTTCGCAGCCAGCGTCATCCGGGTCCCGTTCACCGGCGGTTTTGGGGAGCGATCGTACGCGCCGCGGTCGATCAGCGGGGTGCAAAACGGATATCACTTGGTCGCCGGCGACATCACATTCGACCTGTCCAATCTCGACTTCAGCACTCCCATCACCATCAACGCCACGGTGGCCGCCGGTCAGATCAAGGTTTTCGTTCCGCGCGGCGTGCAGGTCGACGCGCGTGCTCGTGTCGGGGGCGGCGACGTTCTGATGTTTGGCAAGCGTTCGGACGGCCTGGGCCTCGACCAGACAACTTCCGCTTCGCCCTCGGAATCCGATGGGCACCTGACGCTTGACCTTCAAGTCGGGCTGGGACAGGTCTACGTCTACGGCCAACCGATAAAAGGGTCGAGATGAACTGCCGACGGTTGGGAGGTTGGGAGTGAAGCGGCATCCGCTGGATCCCTTATCCGTTGTTTTCGGGACGCTGTTCGCCGGACTCGGGCTGCTGTTCTTGGTAAGTAACGTCTCGTGGTCCGAATGGCACGCGACGTGGGTGTGGCCCGTGGGGATCATCGCCTTGGGAGCAGCATTGGTAGCGCTTGCCCCACATGGTCGAGCCGACCGGCAGCCCGACGGTGAGTTGGAAGATCCGGACGTTTCGCCCTAAGCCTTCCTAGTCCGTTGAACGCCGGCCCACCTTCGTCATACTTGGCATCGTGGGCGTATTCATCTTCCTCATCTTTATCGCGGGTCTCGTCGCAGGGCTGATCTACGCGTACTCCCGCGCCGCCAAGCGACGCGAAGCTCTGTTCTTGTGGGCGACTGCTCACGGTTTCGAGTACTCGCGGCAGGACCAATTCGATCTTCTGTATCTCGGGTTCCACCTTTTCTCGATGGGCGACGGCCGCGGCGTAGAAAACGTCTTGTGGGGGTCGTGGATGGGGCTTCCCGTCAAGGCAGCCGACTACTGGTATTACGACGAATCGAGCGACGGTAAGGGGGGCAGGTCGCGGACGTACCACCGGTTCTCGGTGGTGATCGCAGAGCTCGAGTGCTTCCTGCCCGCGGTGACGGTTTCCAAGGAGAACTTGCTGACCAAGCTCGCCGATCATGTCGGATTCCAGGACATCAACTTCGAGTCCGAGCAATTCAACAGGCAGTTCCAGATCAAGTCCCGCGACCGTGAATTCGCATTCAAGTTGATCGATGCTCGGATGATCCAGTGGTTCTTGAGCACCGGGGGCGGCTTCAATTTCGAGACGAGTGCGCAGAACGTGCTGGTCTACGAGCGCAAGCAGAAATCACCCGAAGAGCTGATCCCACTTTTCGGGACTGCAAAGGAGTTCCACGATCGGATTCCCCGTATCGTGTGGTCTGAGTACGGCACGCCCAAACAGCCGGGCAACGAGAGGAGCGCGCAGTGATAGTCCTCTGGATAATCATCGGAGTCGTTGTGATCGTCGGGATCGCGCTGGCGCTCTCGTACAACCGGTTCGTATCCCAGAAAAACCTGATCAAGAACTCGTTTGCCAACATCGATACGGAGCTCAAGCGTCGTTACGACCTGATCCCCAACCTCGTCGAGACGGTGAAGGGATACGCGTCCCACGAGCGCGAGGTCTTCGAAAACGTTGCGAGGACGCGGTCTGCTGCAGCCTCTGCAACCGGGTCGCCCGGTCAGCAAGCTGCCGCAGAGGGGCCGTTCGTGGCCGCTCTTCGCCAGCTGTTCGCGGTAGCCGAGAATTATCCACAGCTGAAGGCGAACGAGAACTTCCTTGCGCTGCAGAGCGAGCTAGCCAACACCGAGGATCGGATCCAGAGTGCGCGGCGCTTCTACAACGCGAACGTGCAGGACTTCAATCGCCGCGTGCAGTCGTTCCCATCGAACGTGATCGCGTCGATGTTCGGCTTCAAAGAGGCCGAGTTCTTCGAGATCGAACCGGCGATGCGCGCTTAGGTCGAGCAGGCGCCTCGTGTGGACTTCGGCTCGGCAGCCCGCGCACCGCAGCAGGCGGCTCCTCCGGAAGTCACGCCCCCCGCTACCGGTACTTAATGGCGACCAGAACCGACGTTCGTCTCACGTCGTACTCACACGGCGGGGGATGCGCCTGCAAGCTTGGTATCTCGGAGCTCTCGGAGATCCTGGGCTACGTGAAGACGGGCACTTCGGATCCGCGGCTGCTCGTCGGGCTCGAGACACCGGACGATGCAGCCGTCTACGAGCTCTCGCCCGGGGTGGCGATGGTCCAGACCGTCGACTTCTTCACGCCGATCGTCGACGACCCGTTCGCCTGGGGACGGATCGCTGCAGCCAATGCGTTGTCGGACCTTTACGCGATGGGGGCTCGCCCCGTCACCGCTTTGAACCTCGTTGCGTGGCCGCGAGCGCTTGGCTTCGAGTTGCTTGGCGAAGTCCTCGCCGGGGGAGCTTCGGCATGCGACGAGGCAGGAGCCTCGATCGTGGGCGGGCACTCGATCGACGATCCCGAACCAAAGTTCGGATTGGCAGTGACCGGTGTCGTCGCGCCGCGAGAGGTGGTGCGCGCCGCGGGAGCCGCGGCGGGGTGCGACCTGGTGCTGACGAAACCGTTGGGCACCGGGATCGTTTCCTCGGCGATCAAAGAAGGAAAGGCACGGCGGGAGCACATCGAGAGTGCCGTGGCTTCGATGTCGGCGCTGAACGATGCGGCATCGACGGCGATGCAAGAAACCGGGGTACAGGCAGCTACCGACGTCACCGGGTTCGGATTGGTGGGGCACATGGTGGACATGCTGCGCGATGACCTGTCGGCGAATCTTGACTTCGACGCGATCCCTTTGCTCCCCGGAGCACTTGACCTGGCTGCCGCAGGAGTCTTACCGGGAGGCACCCGGAGAAACATCGAGAACATGAAGCACCGAGTGCGCGCTGATCGACTGGACGAAGCGAAGTTCGCGCTGCTGTTCGACGCGCAGACGTCGGGTGGCTTGTTGATCGCATTAGATCCCGGTCGAACCGAAGAGTTGCTTGACGACTTGAAGGGATCGGGAGTCGATAACGCCTCGGTCATCGGAAGGCTCGTCGACGGCGACGGGACCATCACGGTCGGGGCATGACCCCAGAAACATTCGCGCTAGGCGATGAGCTTGCACGAGAGATGGTGGCTCACTGCGAAGAGGGAAAACCAAATGAGGCCTGCGGGCTATTGGCCGCGGATGGGGGCCGGATCGTCAGAGTGATCAAGATGACGAACGCATCGGGCAGCCCGGTGCGCTACTCGCTCGATCCGAATGAGCAGTTTCAGGCTTACAAGATGATGAGCGACCAGAACCTCGAGCTCGCGGGTGTGTTTCATTCGCACACCCATACCGAGGCATATCCGTCACCCACCGACGTCCGACTTGCCAGCGAGGACGTGCCTTACGTCATCGTCTCGCTCGCTTCCGAAAAGCCCTCGATCCGTGCCTTCCGCATCGTCAAGTCCAGCTGGACTGACGAGGACGGTGAGATCCGGGAAATGCCCGTGAAGGTCGACGGTTGACTACCATGGCAGCCCCGCTTTAAGGGAGGCATGGGTGGCAATCGAAGTACGGATACCTACGGTGTTCAGGAAGTTCACCGGTAACGAGCCGGTGGTCGAAGTCGAGGCCGGCACCGTTCTTGGGCTGATCGACCAACTCGAGCAGCGCTATCCCGGGATCAAAGGCCAGCTGCTCGCCGACGACGGCCAGCTGCACCGGTTCGTAAACGTGTACGTCAACGACGAGGACGCTCGTTATCTGGACAAGCTCAACACGCGAGTGAACGAAGGCGACACAGTCTCGCTGCTTCCGTCGGTCGCCGGCGGCCGGTGAAATACGACTCGATCCGCGATGCGGTCGGCAACACCCCGCTCGTAAAGATCCCGCGCTTGACCCCGGTCGATGGGGTCGACATCTGGGTGAAGCTCGAGGGCGAGAACCCCACCGGTTCGGTCAAGGATCGGATCGCCCTGGCGATGATCGAAGATGCCGAATCTTCCGGGCGATTGACCCCGGACAAAGTCGTCCTCGAGCCGACCTCGGGCAACACGGGGATCGCGCTCGCGATGGTCTGCGCGGTCAAGGGCTATCGATTCACGGCAGTCATCCCGGACAACGCCAGTACGGAGCGGATCCAATTGCTGTCCGCGTTCGGCGCGGACGTGATCTTTTCGGAAGGCGCGAAGGGAACCAACGGATCGGTGGTTCTCGCTCAAGAACTGGCCGACGACGACAAGTACTTCATGCCGTTCCAGTACGGCAATGAAGCGAACTTGAATGCGCACTACAACGGAACGGGTCGAGAGATCCTCGAAGACTTGCCGGGCGTCAAGGCTTTCGTAGCGGGGTTGGGGACCGGTGGAACGTTGATGGGCGTTGGCAAGCGTCTGAAGGAGCACGACCCGTCGATCAGAATCGTGGCCGCGGAGCCCGAGCTCGGTGAATTGGTTTACGGATTGCGCTCGCTCGAGGAGGGCTACATCCCTCCGATCTTCGATCCCGACGCGCTCGACGCGAAAGTGAAGGTTCGCGCTCGCGACGGCATCCTGTGGACGCGCGAGCTGCTGCTCAAGGAAGGCATCTTCGCCGGGATCTCTTCGGGGGCCGTCGTTTGGGTGGCGCAACGAGTTGCCGAACGACTTGCGCAGGAGGGCGGCGGTGACGTCGTTTGCTTGTTGCCCGACGGAGGTTGGAAATATCTATCCACCGAAGCCTGGACCCAAGACATCGATACCGCCGAGAGCCAGGTCGAAGAGGTGCTGTGGTGGTAACCGCCGCTGCGTCGCGCCCGATCGGGATGTTCGACTCCGGAGTTGGTGGATTGACGGTCGCTCGCGCCACCATCGATCTGTTGCCTCACGAGGACCTGATCTACGTCGGCGACACCGCTCGGTGCCCCTACGGCCCCAGACCGATAGACGAAGTCCGGAAGTTCGCCCTTGAAGTCATGGATTCTCTTGTTGCCGAAGACGTGAAGATCCTTGTCGTTGCGTGCAACTCAGCCGCGTCGGCAGCTCTTCAGGAAGCCAAGTCTCGCTACGAACTGCCCGTACTGAGCGTTATCGAGCCCGGCGTCAAGGCCGGCATCGCGGCGACGCGCAATCGCCGGATCGCCGTGATCGGCACCTTAGCCACCATCCAGTCCGGGTCTTATCAGCGCGCCGTGGCTGCTACGAAGGCCAACGTGGTGCTCGTCGCTCAGGCATGTCCGGCGTTCGTGGAGTTCGTCGAGCGAGGCGACACGACGTCGGACGAACTGCTGAGGATCGCCGAAAGCTATCTAGCTCCACTAACCGAAGCCGGAGTCGACACGGTCATCCTCGGTTGCACCCATTACCCTCTGCTCTCCGGAGTTATCCAGTACGTAATGGGGGAGGGCGTCGTCTTGGTGTCGTCGGCAGAAGCCACTGCGACCGAGATCTATTCGTTGTTGAAACACAAGGACCTGCTGAACCCGGACGATTCGCCCGGCATTCATAGGTTCATCGCGTCCAGCGAGCAGGGGATCTCGACAGAGTTAGGCACGCGCTTCTTGGGTCCGGAGTTCGGACGCGTCGAATTCCGCCCGTGGGATCGTCCGTGACCCTCTCCTTAACCGTTCTCGGTAGCTCCGCTTGGTACGCAACACTGGAGCGTGCTGCGGCCGGGTATCTAGTCGAAGCCGATGGGTCCCGTGTATGGCTCGACGCCGGTGGCGGGACATGGCGGAACCTTCTGCAGCAGATCGACTTCCACGATCTTTCCGGAGTTTTGCTGACGCACGCGCACCCCGATCATGTAGGTGACATCTTCCAAGCGTTCCATGCGCGCCATTACGGAGGACCAAAGCCGCTGCCGCCGATCCCGTTGTGGGCACCGAAAGAGACGCTCGACGCTCTCACCACCTTCTCGACGAGCTTGTCTGAGTCGTTCGACACCCGGCCGATCCATGCCGGTGACGGCTTCGAAGTCGGCGGTGCTGAGTTCGCGTTCTTCAAGATGGTTCATCCCGAAGACGCGGTCGGCGTCCGCATCGCCGGCAATGGGGGAGTCATCGCCTACTCGGGTGACGGGGGACCCAACAGTGATTTCGACGGCCTTGCTCACGATGCCGACTGGCTCGTTTGCGAAGCGACCCTTCAAGGCCAAGACGAGGAGTGGGAGGGTCACATGAGCGCGGCTCAAGCAGGCACGGTTGCGGCGCGCTGCGGCGTAAAGCGCCTCGTTCTGACCCATCTGCCTCCAGAGCGTGACCTAGACCGATCGCTCGAGGAAGCTCGGCGCACGGCAGGCGCTTGCGAAGTGCAGCTTGCGTTCGACGGTTTGCGGATCGAGGTCTGATGAGCGCTCGAGTCGACGGAAGATCTCCCGACAAGCTGCGGCCGGTGTCGTTGCAACCGGGATTCATGCCGAACGCCGAAGGATCGTGCTTGGTGTCGATGGGCAACACCAAGGTTATCTGCGCCGCTTCGGTCGACGAGAACGTCCCGCGTTGGATGATGGGCCGCGGCACCGGCTGGGTAACCGCCGAATACTCGATGCTCCCGCGCGCGACGTCAGACAGGGTGACGCGTGAGGTGAACAAAGGTAGACCGTCCGGCCGAACCCAAGAGATCCAGCGGCTGATCGGTCGCTCTTTGCGGGCCGTGGTCGACATGGCGGTGCTCGGGGAACGTTCGGTGTGGTTGGACTGCGACGTTCTTCAAGCCGACGGTGGAACGCGTACCGCATCGATCACAGGCGCGTATGTGGCACTGGCTCAGGCATGCGCGAATCTCGTAGCTGCCGGGAAGCTCGAACGTGATCCGTTGATGGATTCGGTTTCTGCGATCTCAGTGGGGATAATCGAAGGTACGCCGTGCCTCGATCTGAACTATCCGGAGGATTCCACGGCCCAGGTCGACATGAACGTTGTGATGACGGGTCGGGGTCAACTCGTCGAGGTTCAGGGAACCGCGGAACAAGGTGCGTTCGCACGCTCCGAGTTGGATCTGTTGCTTGACCTAGCCGAGAAAGGGATCTCCGAGCTCACGAAGCATCAACAATCGGTAGTCCAAACCTTTCAGTGAAAGCGGTCTTCGCATCGCGTAACCGGCACAAAGCCGAACAGGTTGCGCTTTTGTTGCCTCAGTTCGAACTGATCCCGCTGGACGAGCTTGCTCCGGGGCTCGAGCTCGAGGAGCCCTTCCTTACTTTCGAGGAGAATGCCATCGCCAAAGCGCGAGCGGTCGTGGCGGCAACTGGGATGCCGGCGGTCGCCGACGACTCGGGTCTCGAGGTTGATGCTTTGGGCGGCGCACCGGGAGTTCATTCGGCGCGCTATGCCGGAGAAGCAGCGACCGATCGCGAGAACAACGCGAAGCTTGTCGCGGCGCTCGAGGGCGTCGATCCCGGCCATCTCCTGGCGCGTTATCGGTGCGTTGCCGTGTTGATGCTTCCGGACTCTCTCGTGATAAGTGCCGAAGGTTGGTGCGATGGGACGATCACGTTGGAAGGACGTGGCGCAGGGGGCTTCGGATACGACCCGCACTTCATCCCGCGCGGCGAAACTCGGACGATGGCGGAGATCCCGTTGGACGAGAAGCTCGCCTTCTCGCATCGCGGCCGTGCGTTTCGCGCCCTGACCGAGAAGATCGACGGCCTGCGCGTCTAGCCGGTCCTCGACAGACGTAAGACGTGGTCGTGAAGGGCGCTATTCGTCGTGATGCACGGCCCCCGCGTCCGCCATTCACCTCCAGAGAGATCGGTAAGCCGGCCGCCTGCTTCCGAGACGATCGGTTGCAGGGCCGCGACGTCCCACAAGTTGAGCTCCGGCTCGATCATGATGTCCATCGCGCCGCGCGCCACCAGCATGTGACCCCAGAAATCACCGAAGCCTCTGCTCCTCTTGCAGTCTGACGTCAACGACTCGAACATCGGTTGCAGCCCCGCGTCGTAGAGATCCTTGACGCCTGCGTAGGCGAACGAAGCATCTTTTATGCGGTCGACAGTGCTCACGAAGATCGAAGTTCCGTTCAGGCGCGCGCCAAGATCGATGGCTCCTTCGTAGAGCTCGCCCAGTGCCGGGGCCTGTGCGACGCCTGCGATCGTGACGTCGTCGACTCGAAGCGCGATCAATGTGGCCCAGATCGGGATCCCAGAGATGAAGTTGTTGGTGCCGTCGATCGGATCGACGATCCAACAGGGCGCGCCTTCGGCGGGCTTACCTCCGCCCGCGGCGGTAAGCCCTTCTTCCTCGCCGAGGATGTTGTGTTCCGGGAAGACGCGAGCGATGCGCAAGCGGATCTGAGCCTCAGCCGCCCAGTCGGCCTCCGTTACCCAGGTTCCGTCGCCCTTCTTGTGTGCCTTGGG
>JBHELU010000215.1:0-9902 GCA_046262955.1 Actinomycetota bacterium
CGGCCCGATCACGTTCACTTCTTCTTGAAAGCGCGATAGCCCTTACGCGCAGTTTGGCCAGCGAGACGATTCACCCGCCGCGAGCAACCGCGCTGCAGTACGAGATTGAGCAACCGGGTCGTAGATCGATCCGTAGCCGTACGCCGACCAGGTTGTCTGATCGAACTGGAACAGCCCGTAGTAGCCGGCCGCGTTGTACGCGTGCGTGTCCAGGTCGGATTCACACGTAGCTACGCTGATGAGGTAGCTCGGCGACAAACCGAACTCGCCGGCAGCCTGGGCGATGATCCCTGAGATCGAACCGGAGGCGTAGACGGGGGCCGCGGTCGTCGTCACAGCCTGTGGCGTAGACACCGTCGTCGTCGGAGCCGTCGTTGCACTGGTAGAACTGGCAGACGGGGTCACCCGCGCCTTTGCGATCTGGGATTGGAACCGCATCAAACCGGCGGCAGCACCGCTCGAAGTGATCGCCCGGGACTGATGGGAAGACCCGAAGCCACCGGCCACCCTTTGGAAGAACGCAAGCGGGGAGTTATTGGGTTGGATGAAGCCTGCAGCCAACCCGATCATCGCAACCGACCAGACCGACACTGCGATCCTTCGCACCCACAGTCGACGCCGAGCTCGCCGCCGAGCCCGCGCGCCGAAACGAAGAGCATCCACCGATGCCTTGCCTCCTTTGCCCGCAATCGCGCCTCTCTAGGCGCTCGCGCCGATGGGTCGTTCTTCACGTAAGGCCCGGCGCTTCGTGGCCCACTTCTGCCGCAGCGTTTGTTCGCCCGCGACCGGGGGCTGGTCTTACCCCGCAGAGGATGGCAGGCTAACATCTGCAAGCACCATGAAGGGGCGCACACGTGCCTTTGTGAAAGCCGTTTTCCCCATAAGGTGGAGAGAACTGTCTACAAGTAGACCGAAAATGGGCCCGGAGTGGAAAATCGCAGCTCAGCGTATCCTCTGAGCCCATGAAGAAGGCACTCATCACGGGGGCGACCGGTCAAGACGGCTCCTACCTCTGTGAATTCCTGCTCGCCAAGGGATACGAGGTCCACGGCCTGATCCGCCGAGCGTCCTCGTTCAACACCCAGCGGCTGGAGCCCATCTACAGGGACCCGCACGAGTCGGGGGTCCACTTCTTCATGCACTACGGCGACCTTTCGGACTCCGGGTCGCTCGTCAACCTGATCCGCGAGCTCGAGCCGGACGAGGTCTACCACTTGGGGGCGCAGAGCCACGTGAAGGTCTCTTTCGAGATCCCTGAGTACACGTCGGACGCCACGGGGATGGGCACGGTGAGGATGCTCGAGGCCATCAGGGCCTCGGGCGTGGACACGCGCTTCTACCAAGCATCGTCCTCGGAGATGTTCGGCGCGGCCCCCCCACCTCAGAGCGAGAGCACACCTTTCCACCCCCGCAGCCCTTACGGAGTTGCCAAAGTGTTCTCGTACTGGATGGTCGTCAACTACCGGGAGGCCCACGGGCTGTTCGCGACCAACGGGATCTTGTTCAACCACGAGTCGGAGCGACGGGGCGAAACGTTCGTCTCCCGGAAGATCACGCGGGCCGTCGCTCGGATCAAGGCTGGGATCCAGGACAAGCTTTATCTCGGGAACCTCGAGGCGAAACGCGACTGGGGATATGCGCCCGAGTACGTCGAGGCGATGTGGCTGATGCTGCAGCAGGATTCACCCGACGACTTCGTCATCGCGACCGGTGAGGCTCACACGGTTCAAGAGTTCTGCGAAGCCGCGTTCGCTCGCGCAGATCTCGACTGGGAGCAACACGTCGTTGTGGATGCGCGCTATTTCAGGCCTTCAGAGGTGGATCACTTAGTAGGAGACGCATCGAAGGCTGGCGGCGCTCTAAGTTGGGCCGCGAAGACAAAGTTCGACGATCTCGTCCGCATCATGGTCGACGCCGACATCCAATTGCTGGACGACGAGCTGTCGGGACGGCTAGTCGGTCAAGACCGCGATCACTGATGTCAGAGCGCGAATCCACATTCCTTGAAAGGACGGTCGCCGGACACGCTCGGATGGTAGAACCGTCTAAACAAGTCGCGGAGGTATGCAGGTGGAGATAGAGATCGGCATCGGCAAGTCCGGTCGTCGTGCTTACGGGTTCGACGACATCGCAATCGTTCCGTCCCGGCGCACGCGGGACCCCGACGACGTCGACATCTCTTGGGAGGTCGACGCGTTCCATCTGGAGCTTCCTTTGATCGCGTCGGCGATGGACGGCGTGGTTTCCCCGGCGACGGCCATCGAGATCGGCCGCCTGGGCGGTATCGCAGTGCTGAACCTCGAGGGTCTGCAGACCCGCTACGCGGATCCGGACTCTGTCCTTGCCGAGATCGCCAAGCTGCCCCCCGCCGAGGCGACGGCAAAGATGCAAGAGCTCTATCAGGCCGAGATACAAGAGGAGCTCATCTACAAGCGCATCCGTGAGATCAAGGATGCAGGCGTTGTTGCGGCAGCCTCTTTAACTCCCCAGCGAGTCGAGCGCTTCAACAAGATCGCGCTGGAGGCCGAGCTGGACCTCTTGGTGATCCAGGGAACGGTCGTTTCGGCCGAGCACGTGTCGACGCGCACGGAGCCTCTCAACCTCAAACGATTCATCTCGACCTACGACATCCCGGTGATAGTTGGCGGGTGCGCGTCGTACTCGACGGCACTGCACCTGATGCGCACAGGGGCGATCGGCGTTCTGGTCGGCGTTGGACCGGGTGCTGCGTGCACGACGCGCGGCGTTTTGGGCATCGGCGTCCCTCAAGCAACCGCGATCGCAGATGCTGCCGGCGCTCGCATACGTCACCTCGACGAGACTGGTCGCTATTGCCACGTGATTGCCGACGGCGGGATGCGCACGGGCGGTGACATCGCCAAGGCGATCGCCTGCGGAGCCGACGCGGTGATGATCGGATCGCCGCTGGCCGCGGCTGCAGAAGCTCCCGGACACGGCTACCACTGGGGGATGGCGACGTTCCATCCCACCTTGCCTCGGGGAGCGCGGGTGCAGACGTCCACGCTCGGAACGCTCGAGGAGATCCTGCTGGGGCCGGCCCACGAGAACGACGGCCGCCTCAACCTTTTCGGGGCCCTGCGGACCAGCCTCGCGACGTGCGGTTATGCCAACATCAAGGAGTTCCAGAAAGCCGAGGTAATGGTCGCCCCGGCCCTCAAGACCGAGGGCAAGGCACTCCAGCGGTCCCAGCACGTGGGCATGGGGGCCTAAGCACGTCAAGTTTCATACTGGAATACAACGCGCTCCCACGACGCGTTGTAACGAGAATGTCCTTTTAGCTCGATTGTGGTCGTCTCGCCCGGAGCGAGGTTCGGCCACTGCGCCTCGCCACTATCCAACCTGGCTCCTGCTGCATCGACGATGCGCCATGCAAACGTGATGTCGTTCAGATATCTCCCGCTGCGGTTCTGAACGTTGGCTCGTGCTTCGAAAGAGCCATCCGATGTCCTATGGACCATGACTTCCTCGAAGCGAAGTGGCCCACTTACCGCACCTGGCGCGTGCCGAGCGTTGGTTGTCTTGGGCTTCGCTGCATATCCGGGAGGCGAGTCTGACTTGGAGTGCTCATGATTGCGCGCCGAGTGCGTTGGCGGCACGACCGTAGCCGCCGTCGCATGTTCGCTTGTTTTCCCTAGATTGCTTGCTCGAGTTTGCTGATGTGTCGAGGCTGAGCACCCGTTTGACAAGATCGCGATCGAGACGCAGAGCGTGATCCATCGAGTGCGAGTAGATCGCGGGCGCAAAGAAGAGGGTCCTTTCGCAACGGGGAACCTGGGCCCATTAGACGTCTGTCTATAGGGCCCAGGTTCCCGCATCTACGGCTAATGCGTCTGGAGATTCCCCCGGTCGAGGGCGACTACCCCGGAGTCGTATAGCGGGCCCAAAAGACCCGTCTCCACCGCACGGAACGTATCGCTTCGTGAGGGCTCCCCAGCATCCAGCAGCCTTAACCGTAAGGTTGCAGATTGGAGCCCCACAGCCCCCTCCACCTGGAAGATCGCCTTGTTGCCGACCTGCACGATCCAGTCGAAACCACTACCGGTAAAGTTGCCGCCCGCCGATTGGACCTTCACGTTGCCTGTTGGTGAGTCGGCTTTGTATTTACCTTCGAGATTTACCTGCGCGCGCTGACCGCCGGAATCCAGGCCGGAACCAGCACCGGTGATGTGGGCGTTTGGATCGAACACCACCAATTCGGCTGCGTTGCTCGTGTTCCCCTGCCAGTACTGGTTTGAGCTCGGAACCGAGATGTCGATCGTCCACAGATCCACCGGAAGACTGGTCGCGGGAGTGGACGCGACCCCTCCGTTGCTGACGGAAGTGACGTAGTCGTATGGCGTGGTGGTGAGGGTGGGATTCAACCGGAAATGAGCTTCCGCGAGCGCGAGGTCACCGGGAGACCCATCGGATTCCTCTGTCGCTTGTGCAGTCAGCGTGGGGGTCGAGGTCATCGACGTCAGCGTGTCGCCGGTGTAGGAAAAGCTGAGCTTCTCCTTTGTGATCGTGAAGGGATCGGAATCGGAGCTCGGTAGGTAGATCGAGTCTCCCGCGAAAGACGAGCCCACGCTGTAGCTCCCCGAAGGTTGATTGATCACGATCGTGCCTGTCGCTGTACCCGTCCCGCTAGAGGTGGCCCCGCTGGTTGACTGACTACCGAGCGTGAAATCAATCGATTTCCCCGACAGCGGGCTGCCGTTGATGCCGTCCGTAAGGATCGCGCTCACCGATGCCGGATCTGAGTAGTCCTTGGTCGTCTCGCCGTTGTATGTGAGGATCGTGGGCCGCCGCTCCACGGTGTACGGAAGCGTGATGCTTTTCGCATCGTGCTTGCCCACCCGCGGGGAGGATACGGTCAGGGTGTAATTCCCGGGTGGAACCGTCAGCGTTGGATTCGCACTTGCGACGCCATCGGAACCAGAATTAGCTGTCGTGCTCTGAGTGTCTGTTCCGTTCGACAAACTGAACGTGACGGGGATGTTCGCGACGGGTGGCGTGCCCGGATCGTCGGGATCTGTCACGGTTGCCGCGAAGGCTGCAGGCTCACCATAGGGGACGCTGTCATCTCCGGTGTAGTCGAGGTTCGTCCGGTCGAGCACAACGTTCAATGTGAAGCCTAGTGACGACGTCACGGTGTTGTCGGAAGTGCTCGTGCCAACGGCCTGCACGTTGACTGGCCCCGTCGGAGCGTTCGCGTCTGGTGTCACGTTGATGGATGCGACCGCCCCCGCGCTTGCTCCCAAGGAGCGGTTGTCAGTTGTTGCACTCCACCCTCCGGGCAGTGACCCAACATTGAAGTTGAAGGAATCGGTCGCCTCACCTGTGTTCACTACGGGGAACGTCACCGGGTTCGACTCTTCTGGCGTCACGTTGACCTGGATCGGTCGGCCTTCGTCGCCACCCGACTGCACCGTTGGATCGACCAACACGCCGGGGCCGCGGACATCGAAGTAGGCACGCATCGTGGCGCCGGAACGGCCGATCGCGCGGACTGCGACATTGGACGCAGAGCCATCACGCCACGGCCGCGACATCGTCCGCTGGGGGAAGTTGGTGTCCCCAGCGTCCCATGCATCGCCATCCGCGCCGCTGCTAAAGCAGCTACCCGGGGGTGGATCAGATGCGTTGCACTGGACAGGCCCGGTCGCGGTCGCACCGTCAGCGCGCATGATCTCCATCGGTCTAACGTTGTTGTTGCTGCTGTTGTACTGCGATTCGTCGATACGCCAGATGACTAATCCGTTGTCCTGTGTGTTCTGGTCGTAAGTGTTCGCGGGCTGCTGCCGATTCTCGACGATGAAGTAGTTCTGTGTCCCCTTGCTCGTGTCGTACAGGATGAAAGCCTGTGGGTTGCTGTCGGCACGCTGGACGTTGTAGTAACCATCCGCGGTGACGACGGTTGGGTTGATCCAACCCCAGTTCATCTTCTGCCATGCGTTGATCCCGAAGAACGTCGAATCGTTGTACCCGCACGTCGGTCCGGTGATGTCGAAGCTTCCGGGACCAAAGCCGTACATGTCCCGCATGTGAAGCATCGAATGCCCGATCTCGTGGATATGCGTAATGAGATCGGTGGCGCTGGTTCCGCCGGCGATGCGCACTACAACATTCTTTCCGTCATTGGTACCGGAATCTTCGCCACGCGTCGCGCCACAGTTGTCAGAGTTTGTAGTAGTCGGTTGCGCGGCTCGGATGTAGAGGATCCCGAGCTCCTTGTCCGTGACGTTGCCGTCGTTGTTGGTGTCATAGCTTGCGTAGTTGATCGAGGGGTCTGCTTTGTCGATAACCAACCTGCTGCGACTTTGGTCCGTACGAGCGTTGAATGCCGCGAGCGTTTCGCCGGCGTTGACCGTGACGATGCCGTCGTTCGTCGCGCCGTTGTTGCTGGTATCCGTTTCTTTCGCCGGTGACACGACGAACTTCCCGAATGAGTTCTTGAGGAAGTAGTCACGGAGGGTTCCGAAGCCAGAGCCAAAGATTTGATTGGAGTAGAAGGCGGCATCACGGCTCGCCGGGATGCTCACGTCGGTGAAGTTCATCAACACCACGACAAGGTCGCGGTCAAGGTCGCCTCCTACCGGGGAGTAAACGTCATCGCCGTTGTACGGGGATCCGGGATGAGCAAAGTTTGGAGGTGACGCCGGGTACGGGGGCCGCGCTTGGGCCACCCCTCCCAGGCAAAGGATCGAGACGATCACACCCGCGAAGATGAGCAATTTACGGCCGCGCATTGCCCCCGCCTTTCACTTTTCTCGGGGGCGCGATTGGTGTTTGTTTCGCAGAATGCCCGCTACCGGCGTCTCGCCCCTTGGTTGGATGACGGGATGATGAATGAGCCGATATGACTAGTCAAGTCGAATTACGTATGAAAGTCAGAATCAATGGGTATTTAACCTAGTTTGTCCTAAATCGGATTCCTAGGACATCGCACAGAGCTGAATTTCCCGCCTAACCGCGCAACCCGATGAGATTCGATCCGAGGCCACCTCACAACGAGGGCCCGGCCTTCGTTGTATCTACGTGTTCCCGGGGCCCGGAATACCTAGAGATATTTGACGTTGAACCATTTGGAGCTAAGATATTCAGCCATAGATGGCGGATGACCGAAGGATAGGTGGTTACAATGGTCACAGGCCTCGTAATCGTCGGAATCGTCCTTCTGAACGTGGTAGCGCTGGTGTTCGGAAGAGACAGCCGTGACGGCGACGACTGGATAAACCACCGGGCGATCTGAATCCTGTTCAGGAGCCCGGAGCAGAAACGGAAGTAAGGAGGTTCGAGATGCACAACCCGCTCAACAGCTTGAGCTACATCTTCGACCCGGCGGTCCTCAAAGGTTGGCCATCCCCCCGGCCCGGCCCTCGACCGGCGAGGTCGGTTCGGCGAGGCCGGTAGCAATGGCTACCGGCCTCGACCGCGTCGACCGGCACATCCTCCGTTTGCTCCGTCAGGACGGGCGTATGCCTCATGCGGCGATCGCCAAGACCGTCGGCCTGTCTGGCCCCGCCGTCCACGAGCGGGTCAAGAAGCTCGAGGAACGAGGAATCATCGCGGGCTACACGGCGATCCTGGATCCGAAGGCTTTGGAGCGCTATCACGTCGCGTTTGTCTTGGTGACCCTGTCGGAGGGCAACGAGTTCGCGCAGGACGATCCGATCGTTGCCCAGATATGCGACGAGCCGGACGTCCTCGAGTTCCACCGCATAGCCGGTGAGGACTGCTATCTGATCAAGACCCGTACCGCCACAAATAAGGACCTCGAAGAGCTCCTCAGGCGCATCCGCTCGATCCATGGGGTCGCCCGGACCCGAACCACTATCGTGCTGTCGTCGGAGCTCGAACGACCCACGATCGAGGTCCCCGAGCCGCGGCCCACCGAAGCGCGGGTCTAGCCTTACGTAAGTTCGGAATACAAGCAGCGTCTTCTACGACTCGGGTGTCTTAATCGGTAGCTCACCAACTATCTGGAGGTACCCGTGATCCCGAATCGCACGTTCTTTTCCGGCCTGCTTGCCGTTGCCTTCATCGTGGCGAATCTCACCGTGTTGGACTCGCGTGCCCTTGCCGCGACCCCAACGTGCTTCGGTCACGCGGCCACGATCGTGGGAGCCGCCGACTCCGACGAGATCGACGGCACGACGGGCGCGGACGTCATCGTTGCCATGGACGGAAACGATCGGATCCATGGTGGAGGCGGAGACGACCTCATATGCGCTGGAGACGGCCGCGATCAAGTGGATGCCGGCACCGGGAGCGACAAGGTAGACGGCGGACCCGGGCGCGACAGCCTGAGCGGAGGAGGCGGGGCCGACTCGATCTTGGGGAGCGACGGAAACGACTCGATCAGCGGCGACGAGGGCGACGACCAGCTTTCGGGGGGCGTAGGTCTAGACGACCTCTCCGGCGATGACGGAAGCGACGAGATCGACGGCGGCGCCGATCGTGACTCTCTTGAAGGTGGGGACGGCGACGACCAGCTAAGCGGGGGTGCGGATAACGACAACCTCTACGGACACGCCGGCACGGACGTCCTGTCGGGTGACGATGGGGACGACAACCTGATCGGTTCCACGGGCAACGATTCGCTTTCGGGTGGAGCCGGCGATGACAGCATGTACGAATCGTTCGTAAAGGCGACGGAACCGGGCGACCCAACGGACGACGGTAATGACCACTACGACGGTGGCGCCGGAACCGATCTTGTGTCCTGGGAGTCATCCGCGTCCGGCTTCGATGTCTCTCTGAAGACGGGAACGTCGGAAGGCAACGGCTCGGATGAGTTGACCAGTGTCGAGGCCGTGCAGGGCTCCGGTCAACCGGACAACATCGAGGGGTCGGCAGCGTCCGAGAACCTGGCCGGCGGTGACGGCGACGACACCATCCTCGGCGCGGGTGGAGACGACGAGCTTCTTGGTGAAGATGGCAACGACGCGCTGGACGGTGGAGACGGTATCGACACGGCCAGCTTTCGATTCGCGCGCCACCGGCTTGTCGTGAACCTCGCGGGTCGCGCGTCGAGCGGCGAAGGCGATGACTCGCTGCTCGACTTCGAGAACGTTTACGGCGGTAACCGCAACGACTTCATCATCGGAGACGACGGTCCCAACAAGATCTCCGGCGGCCTTTCCGGTGAGGACACGCTTCGAGGTCTGGCGGGCGACGACGAGCTGATCGGTGGGCTTTACGACCTAGATCAGTTGGGGCATCCGATCTACGTCGAAGACGACACGCTTATCGGAGGACCCGGCGACGACGTACTCGATGGAGCGTTCGGTTCCGACACCGCAGATTTCGCCTCCTCGACCGCGGGCGTCACTGCGGATCTCGGCACGGGATCGGCGACCGGAGAGGGCACCGACCAGCTTGTCTCTATGGAGAACCTGTCGGGCTCCGGTTACGACGACGTGCTCGTTGGAGACTCCTCGCCGAACGAGCTCGTCGGCCGCTCCGGCAACGATTCGATGCAAGCGTTGGACGGAGACGACTTCCTTACAGGCGGTACGGGTGACGACTCCTACGACGGGGGCGCCGGCTCGGACACGATCGATTTCGGAAGATCGCGGACGGGAGTCGACGCGAATCTCCTGACGGGAACTATCACCGGAGAGGGCAACGACACGGTTACCGGAGTCGAGAACGTCCTGGGCTCCACTCGCCCCGACACGCTGACCGGTGACGACTCCGTCAACTATCTGAACGGAAGAACGAACGACGACATCATCTCGGGCGCGGGTGGCTACGACGTCCTTCTCGGTTTGAAGGGTGACGACACGATCGACGGTGGAGATGGCGAGGACATGATCTACGACGGCGAGGGGAACGATGCGCTCGCCGGGGGGCCGGGCAACGACTATTTCCGTTCGGGTATCGGCGACGACCATTAC
>JBHELU010000216.1:0-5318 GCA_046262955.1 Actinomycetota bacterium
TGGACGAGAAAGGCTCGCCGGTTGGACGCGGTGGAGGCGGCTACCTGGCGCTCAAGCGACCGGTTCCGTCGATGTTCCGCACGATCTTTGGAGACGACGAGCGGTACCGCGAGACGTACTTCTCGAAGTGGGACGACGAGACGTACTTCCCCGGCGACGGCTGCAAGTTGGACGACGACGGCTATTTCTGGCTGCTCGGGCGCGTCGACGACGTCATGAACGTCGCGGGGCATCGGATCTCGACCTACGAGGTCGAGTCCGCGCTCGTCGATCACCAAGGAGTCGCGGAGGCCGCCGTTGTCGGGCGCCAGGATCCGAAGGAGGGCGAGGCCATCGTCGCCTTCGTGACTATCAAAGCGAGCACTACCGGGGACGAAGACCTGATGCGTGAGTTGCGCGACCACGTCGCCAAGACGATCGGCAAGCTCGCACGTCCGCAATCCATCGTGTTCACGGACGACCTGCCCAAGACGAGATCGGGGAAGATCATGCGCCGGCTACTGCGCGACGTCGCCGAAGGCCGCGAGCTGGGCGACGTCACTACCCTTCAGAACGCACCGATCCTCGACGAGATCCGCGCGAAAGCCGAGGCTCAAGCCGGCGAGGACCAATAACCAAATAACGCATCCGGGGTGTTTCCCCCGTGCCGCTATAGCATCCGCCCGAGACTTCGCTCAGGTGAAAGGGAGGGAAATGGCCGATCAAGCGCTGGTCGTCGACGACCTAGATGCGTTTGGGCAGGCGTCACTGGCCCGACGACTGGTCGCCGAATTCGTAGGTGCCTTGGTATTCATCGGGGTCGGAACGGGAACGGCCACGGTTCTGATCGCGGGACCGATCCAGCGATTGGGATTACTGACTCCGGTCTTCGGCGGGCAGCCGGGGGCCTCCACCAACGAAAAGGTCTTCGGCACACTGCTCGGCAACACGCTGGGCGACACACTGGCCGTCGCGTTTGCCTTTGCCATCGCGCTGGCTGTGATGATCTACGCGGTCGGAGGAGTTTCCGGCGGCCACTTCAATCAAGCGATCGCGTTCGCCCTCGCGGTTACCCGTCGGTTCGACTGGCGGGAAGTCCCTCTCTACTGGGTCGCGCAGATCCTGGGCGGGATCGGCGCAGACTTCGTCATCGCCGGGATCTACGGGCAGACCGGAGCGTCGGTAGGTAATACGGACGTCTTATTCGGTGCGACGACCGTTGCGCATGGCATCGGATTCAATCAAGCGCTGTTAGCCGAGGCTTTGATCGCATTCATATTGATGACCGCGGTCATGGCCGTAGCAGTCGACAATCGAGCACCCAAGGGCTGGTCCGGGCTGATCATCGGACTTGCACTGGGAGGTGGTCTTCTCGTTACCGCCTCGGCGACAGGTGGGTCGGCGAACTTCGCTAGGAGCCTCGGCCCGTTCGTTGCGACGCTCCCCTACAACGTGCACAGCGTTCCGTGGAGCGACCTATACGTGTACGCGGCGGGTCCGCTGATCGGAGCAACCGCAGCAGCTCTCGTCTACGAATCGGTGACGGGGATGGAACGGTTGAGTCCCGCGCCCTCGCCGGGGGCAGCAACCCCCGACGATGACGACAGCGATGTCGTGACGATTGAAGACAAAGACGAGCAGGACAGGTTCTAAAAGAGCTAAGTGGTCTGCTCGATCTGAGATAGCAGCGCCTTACTGAACGCCTCGAGGTCGTCGGGTTTGCGCGACGTGATGATGTTGCCGTCCTCGACGACCTCTTGGTCGACCCACTCGGCCCCCGCGTTCTTGACGTCGGTCTTGATCGTGGGCCACGAAGTGATGGTCTTGCCTCGGACGATGTCGGCTTCGACGAGCATCCACGGCGCGTGGCAAACCGCGGCCACCGGTTTCTGCGCCTCGTAGATCTGCTTCACGAGCTGCACCATCTTGTCGTTGCCGCGTAGGTGATCCGGGGAGTAGCCGCCCGGGATCACCAGAGCATCGAAATCGGACGCTTTGACGTCGTCGATCCCAAGCTCTGTGGTGATCGTTACGTCACCCTTCTTGCCCTCGATCTTCTTCCCAGACTCGATGCCGATGATCGTGGCGTCGTGGCCGGCTTGAGTAACGCGCTCGTGGGGAGTCTTGAACTCGGAGTCTTCGAACATCTCGTCGGCGATGAACGCGACTTTAGCCATGTCTTCACCTCCGGGGTAGATCGGACGCTTCTCCGACCATGGTTATCTACCCACGTGAGCGCACCGACAACCGTCAGCTTCCCCATCGAGCTACCCGTCGTGAAGCGAGGCGAGCACTGGATCGCGCGCGCGCAAGACCGCGAGCTGAAGCTATCGAACCTCGACAAGGTGTACTGGCCGGACGAGGGTTATACGAAGGCCGACCTGCTGACCTACTACTTCAACATCTCGCCGACGATGCTCCCCCACTTGCTCGATCGGCCGTTAACTTTGAAGCGGATGCCCGACGGCATCAAGGGAGATTTCTTCTACGAGAAGAACGCGCCGTCGTACAAACCGGACTGGATTCCGACCATCCCGGTCCGTTCGGAGTCCGAGAACAAGACGATCAACTACATGACCGTGGCCGACGTATCGCAGATGCTGTGGCTCGCGAACCTGGGATGCATCGAGTTCCACCCGCTTCATGCCAAGGGGACGCGCCAACGATTCCCGAGCTACGCGTTCTTCGACCTCGATCCCTTCGAGCCGGCCGGCTACCACGAGGTCAAGCACGTGGCGAACCTCGTGAAGCTGCTGCTGGACAAGCTTGGCCTTGAGTCCTATCCGAAGACGTCGGGCGCCACGGGGATGCAGATCATGGTGCCGCTCGATGGAACCAACGACTACGACCATGTCCGAGGATTCGTCGGCGCGGTGTCGGATCTCATAAATGCCGCCGATCCCGAAACGACGACACTGGAATGGGAGGTCAAGAAAAGACCGGGCCGCGTCTTCTTGGACGTCAACATGAATCGAGAAGGCGCAAACATCGCGGCGGCTTACTCGCTGAGGCCCGAGCCCGGTGCGACCGCTTCTGCTCCTTTCGACTGGGAAGAGTTGGTGGACATCGAGCCCTCGCGTTTCACCATCGAGACGATGTTCGACCGAGTGGCGGAAGTCGGCGATCCATTCCTGCCCGTCGCGGAATCGCCGGGCCAGTCCCTGGACGAAGCCATAAAGGCGCTGGACGCGAAGCCCCGAAAAGCGCGGATGATCAAACGATGAGCTTGTTCGTAGGAACCTCCGGCTTCGCATACAAGGAATGGAAGCCAGAGTTCTATCCCGCCGATATCCCACAGAAGGGTTTCCTCGAGCACTACGCGCGAACGCTTACCGCGTGCGAGATAAATGCGACCTTCTACCGATTGCAGTCCGAGCAGACCTTCGGCAAGTGGGCCTCGCAGACACCGCAGTCGTTCCGCTTCTCGTTGAAGGCTCACCGTGGGCTCACTCACGGGAAGTCGATCGCGCCCGGTCCCGAATCGCGCGGACTACTCGACACGTTCCTCAAGGGCGCCGCTGTCCTCGGCCCCCAGCTCGGCATCGTGCTGTTCCAATTCCCGCCCTACAGACGGCGCGAGGACGACGATCTAGACGCTCTGATCGATGCGCTTCCTGCAGGCATCAGGGTGGCGTTCGAGTTCAGGCACGAGAGCTGGGAGTCGCCCGAAGTCGTCGAGCACATCGCCGAGCGCGGCGGAACCGTTTGCATCTCGGAGACGAAGGGTGAGGCTCCTCCGGCGTTGCCCCCCGGCCCCCACGCGTACATCCGGTTACGGACCGACCGCTACTCGGCGGAAACGAGAGCCGCGTGGCTCGCGCTCCTACAGTCCGAAGCGGCATCCCGAGATGTGTTCTGTTTCGCCAAGCACGAGGGCATCCCTGCGGGCGACCCGTTCGGGGGCGTCGGGCTTGCCGCTTGGCTGTGCGAACGAGTGGCAGAGGGCCCATGACGTGAGCGACCCACGCGACTATGCGGACAAGCGCGCGTTCGACGAGACGCCCGAGCCGCCCCCTGAAGTGGAGGGCAACGTCGATCCCGGACGTGCCCTCCCAGGAAAGACTTTCGTCATCCACCAGCACCACGCAACGCGTCTGCACTTCGATCTGCGTCTCGAGATGCTCAACGGGAAGACGCCGGTGCTCGTGTCGTGGGCCGTCCCTAAGAACTTGCCTTACAAGCCGGGCGAGGTTCACCTTGCCGTTCACGTCGAGGACCACCCGTTCGAGTACGGGTCCTTCTCGGGATCGATCCCTAAAGGGAACTACGGAGCCGGCGAGGTCCGCATCTTCGACGCCGGGAACTACGAAGTGCTCGAGCAAGAGCCGGGAAAAGTGACATTCCGTTTGCAGGGCAGGCGCATGAAAGGCATCTGGCACTTGTTCCGGACGCGCAAGGGCGACGGCAAGGACGACTGGCTGGTGCGGATCCGTGAAGACGAACGCGGAGATCCCGATCCCTTGCCCGATCTTCACCCGATGCTGTCAACGCTCGCACGGGATCCGTTCGACAACGACGATTGGATCTTCGAACCGAAGTGGGACGGCGTCCGCGCGATCGCGGTTTGCGACGAGCAAACAATGCTCATGTCGAGGAACCTGAGAGACATCACGGCGACCTATCCAGAGCTCAAGAGTCTTCACGACCGCGCCGTCGCCGTGGACTGCGTCTTGGATGGAGAGATCGTGACCATCTCCGACGGCCGCCCATCGTTCGAGCGTTTGCAATCCCGCATGAACCTGCAGAACGCGCGCGAGATCGAGCGGATGTCAAAGCAGATGCCCGTGTTGTACGTCGCGTTCGATCTCTTGTATCTCGACGGGCACTCGCTCATCTCGGAGCCGCTGGAAAAACGGAAAGAGCTTCTGTCCGAGCTGATCGTTCCCAACGAGCGCGTCCAGGTCTCCTCGGTTGTCGAAGGAGATGGCATCGCGCTTTTCGAAGCGGCAAGCGCGCAGCAACTCGAAGGCATCGTTGCAAAGAAGAGAGGCTGTCCCTATCAACCCGGCCGCCGCGCCAAGCACTGGATCAAGATCAAGACGCTGCATGATGCCGACCTGGTGATCGGCGGCTGGTCGAGAGGCGAAGGATCAAGAGGAAACACCTTCGGCTCGCTGCTGGTCGGGGCGTACGAGGGCGACGAGCTTCGGTTCGTGGGTTCGGTCGGTACCGGTTTCACCGAGCGCAAGCTCGACGAGCTGATGCCTCAGTTGAAGGCGATCGAGACCGACCAGAAGCCGTTCGCCGGAGATGTGCGAGACCTGACGACCGGTCGCTTCGGCAAGCCGATCAGAGATCCTCACTGGGTCAAGCCCGAATTGGTCGCCACGGTCGAGTTC
>JBHELU010000217.1:0-20024 GCA_046262955.1 Actinomycetota bacterium
TGTCGTCGACGAGGCGCAGCTGATCGCCTCGTCGACCGAGACTTGCCCCCACGAAATCCTTGAACAATGGGTGAGGGCGGTCGGGCCGGCTCTTGAACTCTGGGTGGAACTGACTCGCCACGAACCACGGGTGGTCGGGAAGCTCGATGATCTCGACCAGTTGACCGTTCGGGGACTCACCCGAGCACAACAGCCCGGCGTCCTCCAAGCGGACACGGTGACGAGGGTTCACCTCGTAACGATGGCGGTGCCGCTCGTAGATGAGCTCCCCTGCATACGCAGTGGCCGCCTTGGAACCTTCCGTCAGCTTGCAGGGATACGCGCCCAAACGCATCGTCCCGCCCAAAGAATTGAGATCTTGGCCGGCAAGGATGTCGACGACCGGATAAGGAGTATCGGATTCGAACTCCGATGAGTTGGCGCCTTCGAGGTGAGCGACGTTCCGCGCGAACTCGATCACTGCGCACTGAAGACCTAGGCAGATGCCCAAGAAGGGGATGCGATGCTCCCGCGCGAACTTCGCCGCAAGGATCTTTCCCTCGATCCCCCGGACTCCGAATCCACCGGGGATCAAGATGCCGTCGAGGTCACCCAGAGTGGCATCGAGGTCCGCGGTCTCGAGATCGTCGGAGGCCAGCCACCGGATGTCGAGATTCGCCCCATGAGCGAACGCGGCGTGGCGCAGGCTCTCGGCTACCGACAGATAAGCGTCCGGCAGCGTCACGTACTTGCCGATGATCCCGATGCGGACCTGCTTGTCGGCCGAGTCCATCTTCTTGACCAGCGTCCGCCACTCGCCGAGCTCCGGCTCGGGAACCTCTTGCATCCGAAGATGGTCCACGATGAAGCCGTCGAGCCCCTCGGAATGCAGGACGAGGGGGATCTCGTAGATATTCGACGAGTCCACGGCCGACACGATCCCGTCCATCCGCACGTCGCAGAGCAGCGAGATCTTGCGTTTGAGGCTCTCGCTTATCGGCCGGTCCGAGCGACATACGATCGCGTCGGGTTGGATGCCGATGCTGCGCAACTCGCGAACGGAGTGCTGGGTGGGCTTCGTCTTCAGTTCCTCGGCCGGGCCCATGAACGGCACCAGCGTGACGTGGACGTAGCACGTGTCGTCCCGGCCGAGCTCGGTTTTCAGCTGGCGGATGGCCTCCAGGAACGGAAGGGACTCGATGTCGCCGACGGTGCCACCGATCTCGGTGATCAACACGTCGGCTGCAGAGTCCTCGCCCAGAGACAGGATGCGTTCTTTGATCGCGTTGGTTATGTGTGGGATCACCTGAACGGTGTCGCCCAGGTAATCCCCCCTGCGCTCTTTCGCGATGACGTTCTGGTAGATCGCGCCGGTCGTGACGTTGGAGGCCTTGAATAGGTTCTCGTCGATGAAGCGCTCGTAGTGGCCCAGGTCCAGGTCGGTTTCGCCGCCGTCCTCGGTCACGAACACCTCGCCGTGCTGGAACGGGTTCATCGTTCCCGGATCGACGTTGATGTAGGGGTCGAGCTTCTGCATCATGACCCGCAGACCGCGTGCCTTGAGTAGTCGTCCGACAGATGCGGCCGTGAGTCCCTTGCCTAAGCTCGAAACGACGCCGCCCGTCACGAATACGTGTTTCGTCACCCGTCCTCCGTTCTTGTAGTCAACCGACCGGTGACGCCCCCCACAAAAAGGAATCCGGGCGCCTCGAGCGCCCGGCCTCTCGGGGGGAAGTCATCCCAAGTTAGCACGCCGCCGAAGGCGAGTCGCCTATTTGCGACCGATCCGATCCAAGAAGTCGAGGGCGCGGTTCGACTCGATGATTCGAGAGAACGACCACCGCTCCGACGCGACGTTGAGGGCCGCCAGAACCACAGCCGCGATCCAGCATCCAAACGGCCCGAGCGTGACGGCAAGGCCCAGCCCTACGAACGCCCCTACCGCGTTGGCGCCGGCGTCTCCGAGCGTCCCCTTCTCTCCCAGGTCGAGGGGCAAGGATCCGACGACACCACCGAAGGCACCGGCCCCCACGATCCACCATTCCGGGGGACCCCAAACCGCGAGCGGAACCGCGGCCGATAGCGCCACCTTCGAGGCGCGGCCCGGAGCACGATCGAAGAGGTTGACCAGATTCGCGGACAGCGCCACGAGCGCGGCGGTCACTGCTATCGGCCCGATGCCATCGGCAACCAAGAACCCCGCCGCAGTTCCCGCGGCTGCTCCTGCCATCAGCTTCACTACCCCGCCGGTCACCATCCGGCCTCTCGCAGCCGAGATGTGACCCTTGAAGCCACGGGGTCTCTCGTCGCCCTTGTGGTCATCCCATAGTCCGGCCAGATACATGACGGCCACGACGACGGCAGCGGCCGGCGCCAGTCTCCCGATCGGGACGGTCGTGGCATCCGCCCGCGCCAGCACGGCAGCAGCCGCGATGCCGATCGCGCCGGCCGCGACCACGCCGTCGCCCAGAACGGCGGCCACAGGCCGGCCGCGGTAGTTGGTGCGCATCAACTCGCGTGGCTGCGCCTTCACGCGTTTCGAACAAACCGCGTACGACAAGACGGCCCCACCGAGCGCGAGCAAGCATCCCGCCACCACGTCGCCCGAAGTCACGTTGTGTCCTGCGACTCGAGAGATAAGTGAACCAGTAGAGCCATGGGGACGAGATAGCTGAATATGACGGCCGGGATGACGATCCCCGAGTCGTTGACGGCGAAGCCCAAGACGGCAACGACAAGCCCGCCTATCAGGCCGGCCCGGATGCGTGGGTAGTCACGCGCTAGCTCGCTCCATCTTCCGCGAGGCTTCAACAGGAGCACGCCGAGAAGTGCGAGCGCTGCGGGCATGAAATACGTCCAGATCGTCGTTCGGAATACGCGCAGGTTGGCACGTGCTTTGCGAACGATGGTGTCGGTAAGCACGTGGATGCCTTGCGACTTCACGTCGAGGAACAGTCGAGCCAGATGGGTTCGTGATTCCGGGGGCCGCGCGAGATCGAGCGCCAGGAACCCACCGAGAACAACGATGCCGGCAACGATCCCGACGACCACGATCTTCCAGTTCGGACTTCTTCCGGTCAGTAGGAACCAAGCGATCGCAAGACCCGGAACGAGCGCGATGACCCCTCCGACGTCGCTTCCCAGAAACGGAGCTCCGTCGACGACGATCGCTACTAGGAACAACGCGCCCGCGACTAGCAACCCCGTCCTCGGTCCCCATCTGTGTACGACAAGCGATGCGGCAACGATCACGGCACCTGCGAGCACCGCGAAGGCGATGTTTCCTATCCCTTGGAAACGACCCGCAACGATCGGCGAATATCCGAAGACCGTGCTTATCTGAAGCCGCCCCCCGGCGATCAGGTCCAGAGCGAGCAGCACGACGGTCGCACCCGTCAACACCAGCAATCGATCGAGCGGCCGCTTGAAAAGCAGATAGACGACACCGACGACGATCGCGCTGGCTCCAACTAGAACCGACGCGAAGCCGATAGCCCCGAGCCGGTGCTGGCTGACCATCCCCGCCGCGTACGTCACGGCCGGGAATGCAGCAATCGTCAGAGCCGCTATCTCGAAACCTCGACGCCATCCCGGGCCGCTACGTTTGGATCGCCATCCACCCAGCAGAACGATGGCGGCGAGATAGACCAGAGCCTCGAAGATCACGAAAGCCGTCGAAACCCGCGATTGCATCTGGTCGACGAATACCGCCTCTCGATCGCTCTCGATCGCCGACCCGATCCGGTCGGACGGTCCGCGCCGCGCGTACCAGGGCCTTCCGTCCATGACCGATGGTCGTTCGACGTCCTGGTGTGCCAGGATCGTCGGAGCGATGTCGGGAAGCGTCACGTAGCCGGCGCGGCGCGTCGAGGCGGACTCGAGCGTCGTTCCGGCCGGAAACCCTGGACCCCGAGCGATGGCGATACCCAAGTGAGTGTGTGGGTCCCACCACGGAGAAGTCGGCGAAAGGATCAGTAACAGGTCGCGCTCGAAATCGAGCTGGGTTGAAACGTTGCCGACGAGGGAATCGGTCGCGCTGAGCGCTTCACCGAAAGCACCCGGGTCCGCGGAGTCGCTAACCAGGGCCTCTTCGTCGGCACGTTCGAGATCGCCGTTGTCGATCACGATCGTCGAGCAGTCGACGTTCAACGCGGTGAGGAAGGCTTTATCTTGCAGAACGGCGTCGGTCCCCGTTCCAAACGGGCCGTCCGCTCGATCCCTCAGGAGAGAGGGCCCTGTCGCCGATCGCGAGACGACTCCCTCCTCATCCATAGCGGCCAGCAGCGACCACCGGCCCCGCCCAAGGGGAAGGGGTGGTGGCTTGCCGGGGTCGGCGTTACCGATCGCAAACACCGGACGATCAGGGCCAAGGGCGGTCGCAAGCGCACCAGGCCGTGCGCCGTAGCCCGCTTCATCCGCTAGGTCGTCTAATTCAACGATCCCGCCTGCTCGGATACCCGATTCGAGTTCGGCCGAGAGCGGCGATCGGAGGGTAGCCGGGCTTCGGATCGTGTGTCCGGCATCGATCCGGCTCCCAGCGCCGATCGTTGCAAACCCCGAGGCGTACGAGGTTCGCGACGTAATGGTTCGTACGGCCATCGAGCCCGTCGCGCCGGCGCGCGCCGCAGCGAGGATATTCGGAGGCCGATACTTGGCGATGTCCGCCCACGTAACAGCAGGGGTCGTTACTACGACGACGTGGCCACATTCGGCAGCGCTCGCGCGCGCTTGCGCCAGGGGCACGATCAAGAAGGCAGCGCATAGCGCGCCGGCCACGACGCGTCGGCTAGTCACGGCGGGCCGAGTAGATGGTGCGCAAACGGTCCAGCATGCGCGACGTCGAGAACTCCTCCGATAGATGCGCTTTTGCCGCTCGGGCGAAACCCGCAGCGCGCTCGGGATCGTCCAGAACGTCGGAGATCGCGGCGGCCAAAGATCTCGGATCGCCCGCCGGCACCAGCCTCCCAGACACGCCGTCTTCGATCAGGTCGCGCATCCCGCCGACGTCCGTGGCAACGACCGGGGTGTCGAGCGCGATCGCCTCTTGAGCTGCAAGCGGCACACCTTCCCAAACCGACGAGAGACAGAACACGTCGGCCGCAGCAACCAGATCCGAGACGTCGTCCCTCCAGCCGAGCAACTTGAAACGGTCTGCGATCCCGGCTTCAGTCACCCTCCGTTCGAGCTCGGTCTGCAACGATCCCGTGCCTACAACCATCGCGGTCAGCGGTTGCAGCGCCTTGACCGCGTCGATCAACACGTGCAGGGCCTTTTGGGCGTCGAGTCGCGCGACCGTCACCAACAGTGGGACCGCGTCCGGCACTTTCAACTCTCGCCGAACCTCACCGGTCGTGCGCCTCCGACCCTCTGGCGATTCGATCCCCAGATGCATCACCTCTACATGTGAAGCCGGCGATCGGCCCTCGAGGTGTCTCGCGATGTCCTGAGACACCGCGAGAACGCGATCGTTGTCGCGCACGGCGAGTTTTTCCGCCCGTTGATAGGCGCGCGCTCGCGCGGCCCCGACGATGTCGGCCCGCACCAGGTTGTGGATCGTCACCACTCGTAGCGAACTGGTCGACTGCGCCGCTCGGCCCGCGTCCATCCCTGCTCGAAGTCCGTGCGCATGCACGACGTCGTACTCCCCTCCCGCGATCAACTCTCGAAGCTTTCGTCGCGCTGCCCGATGACCCAGGGGACCGGACGGGATCTCTAAATCGATCGGCGCCCGCATCATCGCGATGGGTAGGTCCGGCGGACCTGCCACGTCGACCGTGAACCCGTCATGGCCGTCCAGCGCCCGTTGGATCGTCGCCACGTGTTTCGCGATGCCCCCCGCAGACCGGCCGAGCACTTCGAGCACTCTCGTCGGCACTAGCCGCGCGATCGCACGCGGATCCGGCCGACCAGGGCCCGGACACGCTCGAGTTCGGGAGAGCCAAGTTTGAGCATCGCCCATGCGTACAGAGCTCCGCCGACGGCAAGGGTGACGACGACGTTCGCGAGTGCCCCCGGTCGTGAACTTGCAGGGATGACCACGCGGCTGGCAACCATTGCGATCGAAGCCACGATGGTCACCCCAACCGATCTCTTGAGTGCGATCCTCAAGTTGCGCCGCAGGAAGTTCCCCGCCGAGCGAGCGAACAACCAACCGAGCACAACCGCGCCAACACCGAAGCCGATCGAGTGACCGAGGGATAGTCCGGTGACCGCCCACCCTTTGGGTAGTGCAAAGAACAACAAGACGCCCGATACCGAGGCGATAGCGACCGCTCCGATGTTCACGAGAGCCGGCGTACGCGCGTCTTGTTGTGCGTAGTACCCGCGCGTCAACGTCAAGAAAGCCGAATAGGTCGGCAGGCCGATGGCAAACCCAATGAGCACGTGCGCCACCAACGTCGCCCCATGCGTTGTCATCACACCGTACCTAAGAGTGACTTGCGTCAGCGGCTCGGCGATGATGATCATCGCGGCCGAGATGGGGATCAAGACGACAACGAGCATCCGCATGCCGTCCTCGACGCGGTCCAACAACCCCTCGTGATCTTGTAATGCAACGTGCTCCGACATCGCCGTAAACAGAACCGAGAAGATCGGAAAACCGAACAGCGCGTACGGAAGATAGAAGAACGTGTACGCCCATTGGTAAGCGGCCACACCACCTTGGATCCTGTTGGCCAAAACCAATACGACGATCAGCCCGGCTTGATATCCGCCCGCGTAGCTCAACGCCCATATCCCGAGACGCGCACCGCGCCTGACGGCGGGATGGTTGATGTCGAAGTTGAATCGGAACCGCCATCCCAAACGCATCAAGCCGGGGATCAAGCACAAGGTCATGGCAATCACGCCCGCCGTCGTCCCGGCACCGAGCACGAACTTTTGAGCCGTAGTGATCCCCGCTACGGTGGGTGCGGCCGATCCCCGCATCGCCGCATAGATCAAGTACACGGCGATCACGATGATGTTGTTGAAGATCGGGGCGATCGCGGGCATCGCGAACCGGCGGTGTGCTTGCAGGGCGCTGGTCATGATCATGCCCGCGCCGTAGAAGATCACCTGAGGTGCGAATAGCCGCAGAAATGTCGCACCAACTGCAACTTCCTGGCCGCGCAACGCAGCATCTCTGACACCTAGGGTGAGAACTCTCATCACGACGGGTGCCGCAAGCGCGAGGATCAGGAACAGCCCCACCAGCCCCACAGCGGCGACCGACGTAAGCGCATTCGCTGCTTCCCAGCCCTCTTCCCGCCGTTCTTGAACCAGGTACTCCACGAAGGTCGGTACGAAAACCGATGTCAGTACTCCGGCCGCGACGAGCTCGAACAAGATGTTGGGCGCCGTGTTTGCTGTTTGATAAGTGTTCGCCAAGAACGTTGTGCCGAGGGCGGCAGCAACCACAACAACCCGGATGAACCCCGTGGCACGCGAGATCGCAGTCGCGATCGTCATCTGCGCGGCCCCCCGGGCGAGCGAGCCGGCACCGGCGCGTTCGGTCGTCGACATCCTTAAGCGCTCGGTGACGGCGACGGGATGATCCCTGTGGATCTGTCCCCCGTCCCGTACTGACCAACCGAGCCTTTTGCGGCGTCTCCCAAGCCGAGAGCGGTCGCGATCCGACCGATCCCAGTGTCGGCGTCATCGACCGTCGTCACTGTTGCCGACGCGTCTGGATCCTGACGGATCGACGAGACGACGCCCCACACGCTCTTGGTAGGCGACGCAACGAGGACGCCCGTGCGCGGACTACTCAGCCCCATGGCGAACCTGCGCGCGAATGGCGCGACGTCGAAGGGTGGCGGGTTGTCGCTGCCCACCGCCACGATGAAGTCCGCACCCACCGGGATGGACTGGGCGGAGATCCCGCCGCTCACGTCTATGAAGCCTTGCTTGGAAAGGGAGTCGAGCAGTTGCTCCAGTTGCGTCACCGCGTGCAGGCGCGGGTCGGCTTGGCTGGACCCGGAAAGCACGTTTCGGATCCGCCCCGCGAGCTCCCCCGCTGCTTGCAGCCGAAGATCCGAAGCCTTTCCGGAGCTCGAACCGAGCGCGAGGGCCAGTTGATCGCGTTCTACCTGTGAAGCCAGCGCGAACTTCGATCGGATCGTGATCGTGGAGCCCACACGCGCGCCGGCAGCCGTCATCTCGTTGTCCAGCCCATCGAGCATCTTGCCGTCGGTGCCGTCGAAGGAAACGATCACGACCTGAGTTCCATCCAGCTTTCCACCCACGAGGAACGGGTCCACTGCATTCACGAATGTTTCGTAGGTGTCCTGTTGGTCGTGCAGATCGACGATCTGGGATTGCAGCCCGCTGTTGGTTCGATCGATGCGATCCAGACGATGCCTGAGGTCGTCGAGGAGCGGGCCCCCGAGGAAGCCCGATCCGGCAAAGATCCCAACCGCAAGAGCCAGGATCACGGCGATGATCGAGATCAGGTGGTAACGGAAATCGACCATCAGTGGAACAGCGACTCTCGAACCGAGAACCACCACTCGCGTACCTGGATCCAGATGGCGTGCAACTCGGTTCGCATGATCGGCGAGAAC
Organism: Actinomycetota bacterium; assembly: GCA_046262955.1. Lineage (GTDB taxonomy): Bacteria > Actinomycetota > CADDZG01 > CADDZG01 > WHSQ01 > JALZGD01. The sequence goes on from JBHELU010000217.1 coordinate 8,526, forward strand.
CCGATGACTATTGCGATCGTGACCACGGCCGCTGCAACGAGAAACAACAGATCGCGCGTCCTCACACGGCCCCGGTAGAGACGGCTCATCCCCTTCGCGTCGACGAGGATCGGACCGACCCTCAACCTAACCAAGAACGTCGACGCCATCCCCTTCCGGCCCTTGTCCAGGAACTCGACCAGGTTCGCGTGGGTACCCACAGCCACGATCAATTCGGCACCGTGCTCGTGTGCAAGCAACATCGCTATGTCTTCCGATGTCCCCGTCGCTTCGAATACGACACTGTCCAGGCCGAGTGCCTCCAACCTTTCGAGACCGGGCGCCAGCCCTCCCGGGTACGCATGGACCACGAGCTCGGCCCCCGATAGCAACGCCTCGGTGGTCACCGAGTCCATGTCGCCGATGATCAGGTCGGGTTTCAGGTTTGCGTCGATGAGCGCGTCGGCTCCTCCATCCACGCCAACCAGTAGGGGCTTCTCCTCTCTTATGTAGGCACGCAGCGCCGCGAGGTCTTCTTTGTAGTCGTAGCCCCGGACCACCACCAAGACATGACGTCCGTGGAAGTCGGTGGTGATCTCGGGTAACCGTGCAGCTTCTACCAGCACGTCGCGCTCGTCACGGATGTAACCGATCGTGTTCTCTGCAAATCGTTCGAGCTCTGTCGAGATCTGCTTCTTGGCGATGTCCAGCATGTGCTCGGTCTCTTCGAGCGTCAGCAAGTGGCCGCGCGCGATCTCGGTCCGCTGCGAGCCTTCAAGTTTGTAAACGGCGTCTCCGTCAACCTCTATCCGCGTTCCTTCGGGAAGCGACATGATCTCCGGCCCTGCCTCGTCGACGACCGGGATCCCCGCCGAACAGAGCAAGAGCGGACCGAGATTCGGATACCGCCCGGTGGTTGACCGGGACGCATTGACGACCGCCTTCACCTGACGTTGAACTAGGCTCTCTGCGGCGATCCGGTCGATGTCGCGGTGGTCGATGACTGCGATCTCACCCGGTTGGAGCCGCGTGACCAGGTTCTTCGTTCGCGCGTCGACGCGGGCAAGACCTGCGAGCCCATTGGCTTCAACCGTCGCGGTGGCTCGGTTCTTCGCCCGGCGCATCATGAGCGCGCGGCCTCCGCCGCCATGACCAGAAGCTCCTCCGCGTGCTCGCGCGCTCTTTCTGATTCGGGAAGGCCGGCAAGCATGCGAGACAACTCCTCGACGCGGCCCCCACCGTCCACCCGCTCGACAGTTGCACCGACCGCAGTCTTTGTCACCCGGTGATGGGAATCCGCAAACGCAGCAACCTGAGGTAGGTGGGTCACGACGATCACCTGGGCCCCCGTCGAACGGGCCAGGTCGAGAAGCGCGCGGCCCACGGACTGAGCAGCTCTTCCCCCAACTCCCGCATCCACCTCATCGAACACGACGGTAGACGCGTTCGACGTCGAAGTAGCGACATGGAGGGCAAGGGCGATGCGAGACAGTTCACCGCCAGAAGCCACACGACTGATGGGCCTTGGCTCGTCGCCTGGGTTCGCCGCGACCAAGAAGTCGATCGACTCGAAGCCGCCTTCGTACAGCTCACGAGGCTCGACCTGTGTAGCGAAGCGCGCTCCCGTCATTGCCAGGCGCGCGAGCATCTCTTCGATCGCTGCATCCAGTGTTGGAGCAGCTTGTTGTCTGAGAGAGCTGAGCAGCCGCGCCTTCTCTTCGGCTTTGGCGAGGGCTGCTTCGGCGTCGTCGCGGGCTTCGTCGATCTTCAGGTCGACGGCTTCGAGCTCGACGATGCGGCGCTCGGCGCGCTCCTTGTAACCGAAGATCGATGCTTCCTCGGTGGGGGCCTCCGGATCCGACCCATACTTCCGAACGAGTTTCGAGATGTCATCGAGCCGCGTTCTGATCTCGTCTAGCGAACCCTCATCTTCGAAGGGGGCCAGTCGCGCCAGCTCCGCCCCAACATCGGAGATCTCTAAAGCCGCGTCTCGCAACCTATCGATCAGGTCGCCGACCCGATCGTCGGCGTCGCGACCCGGTTCGAGATCCGCGATCGCACCCTGGATCAGGTCGTGGGCACGTCCTTCTTCCACCAGCTTGACCGACGCACGATCGATGCCTTCGAGCAGGGCTTCCGCTCGTTCCCGAACCGATGCACGGCGCTTCAGGTCTTCTATCTCGCCTGGTTTCAGATCTACCGACGCGATCGCATCGACTTCGAAGCGAAGGATGTCGAGCTCTCGCTCACGATTGCTAAGACCCTCGCGGAGCTCCTTCAATCTCGTTTCGGCCTCCGCCGCTTCTCGCACCGACGAACGAACCTCGGTTGCGAGCCCCTGTGCTTGCTCCCCCGCGAACGCGTCGAGCAAGGCTCGCCTCGCCGCACCGTGCCCCAGCCTGTGATGCTCGTGCTGCCCGGCAACGTCCACGAGCGAGCTACCGATCTCGCCGAGCAAGCCCACCGTCGCGATCCGTCCATTGATGCGCGCTCGCGCCGGTCGATCGTCCGAGAACACCTCGCGCGAGATGGCGAGCTCTCCGGCCTCGTCGGCCAGCCCCGCGTCGGAAAGCTGGGCGGCGACGGCATGATTGCGGTCGACCACGAACCGGCCCTCGACCAAGGCGCGCCCAGATCCGCTCCTTATAAGGGAGCGATCCGCACGATCGCCCAACAACAGGCCTAATGCGGCAACTATCAAGGTCTTGCCGGCTCCGGTCTCTCCGGTGAGTGCGGTTAGCCCCCCTTCGAGCCCGAGCTCGGCTCGGTCGATGACCCCAAGGCCGTCGACCACCAGCTCGCAGAGCATGAGCCGCAGGTTAGCCGGGGAGGTCGAGTTTCACGCGCAGGCGCTGGATGAAGTCCGGGCCCCCAAGCCTCACCACGCGGAGCGCCTCTTGGTGGCGACCCACCGTCAGTACGGTCCCACCCGGAGCCGCGGACCGTCTGCTTCCGTCAACCGAAAGCGTCGCGTCGGCGCCGTCCGAGCCAACTTCCATGCGCACTATCGCTTCGGGGGCCAGGACGAAGGGCCGGGCGAAGATCATGTGCGGTGACACCGGGACCACGATCATGCACTCGGCTCGCGGCGACACGACCGGTCCTCCCGCACTCAACGCGTACGCGGTCGATCCGGTCGGAGTGGCAACGAGGGCACCATCGGCGTTGAACGTGGCGAGGAACTCGCCATCAACCTGGACGGCGATCTTCACGAGGTGCTGTCCCGAGCGCTCTACCAGAACCTCGTTCAATGCGACGAACGAGTCGCCTCCTTCGATCCGGCAGTCGAGCATCAACCTGGATTCGATGGAGAAGTCACCGGCGAAGATTCGGTCGAGCGCGCGACCTCCTTCCGAGCTGTCGATCTCGGTCAGATAACCGAGCGTGCCTAGATTGATCCCGACGAGCAGCGCATTGGATCGATGTGCTACCTGAGCAGCTCTTAGAACGGTGCCGTCACCACCCAGGGCAACGACAAGATCGGGATCTTCTTCGCCGACCGTCGCGCCCTTCTTTTCGATCTGGGACGCGAGAGCTTGCTCGAGCTTGTCTGCGTCGGGTTTCTCGTGGTGAGTGACGAACGTCACGCGCTCGATAGCCATCAGTTCAATCCTTCCACTGCGTCGTCGATCAGCTCGGTCGAGCCCGTCGCTCCTCTTCGGAGGTGGACGAAGAACTCTCGGTTCCCGGCGGGACCGGTCAGTGGAGACGCACACACACCGGCAAGCCCCCGCTCCAGCCTTTGAGCCGCGGACGCCACCGAAAGGACCGCCGTCTTCCACGCCGCGGGGTCGCGCACTACCCCTCCCTTCCCGACCGCAGATCTATCGAGCTCGAATTGTGGTTTGACGAGCAGAACCAAGTCGGCATCGTCGACTGCAATTCCAACGAGCTGTGGCAAGACCAAAGCGAGCGAGATGAAAGAGAGATCCGCCACGACGCCCCCGGGGCGCCAGGGAAGGTCGTCGGAGGTGACATTCCTTATGTTGGTTCTCTCGATGACGGTCACGCGAGGGTCGTTACGTAGACCGAAGTCGAATTGTCCGTAACCCACGTCAAGTGCGATGACTTCCACAGCTCCGCCCTCGAGCAAGCGATGGGTGAAGCCTCCCGTCGACGCACCGGCATCGAGCCACCGCCGACCTTCGACCACCACATCGAACGCGGCCAGCGCACCATCGAGCTTGTCACCTCCGCGCGAGACGAAGCGACGTGGGGGCCTTGCTAGTTCGATCGCGAACTCCGGCCCGACGAGTGATGACGGTCGCGGCTCGGCCAGCCCCCGGACGTTCACATTGCCCTCCTCGATCGCGCGCTTCGCTTCGGTTCGTGTCGAAGCAAGGCCACGGCGAACGAGCTCAGCGTCGAGCCTGATCCGTTTCGTCACGATCGAGCTCTTCCTCGAGGGCTTTGTAAAGCGTCTCGAGGATCTCCAGACGCGTCGAGTCGTCTCCGGCTTCCGCGCGCTGGAGCTCTGCCCGAGCGCGATCTACAAGCGCCTTTACTTCCGAGGATTCGTCCATGATCGGAGCTCAGTCGGCGGGGGCCCGCCGGCCATCCGAAGAAGTGGAGCCCGCACTCTTGGCCGACGATGTCTTGGCCGAGCTCTTCTTGGCCGACGATTTTTTTGCGGTGGACTTCGCGGTCGACTTCTTGGCCGCAGGCCGTTCGCGAAGCTCCTTTATCCGTGTCTCCAGTCGTTCAACTCGACGTTCGAGGCGTTCCACGTCGCGCTTGCTTGCAAGACCGAGGTTCCTCATCTGGTTCTTGAATTCAGACTGGATCATCGACGTCACCTCGGCCCGGTTCTCGCGGCTCCGATCGAGTAGGTCTTTCACCATTCCCGACGCTTGCTCGCGACGGACGTCCCCCGCCTTCACGAGGTCTTTGACCATCTGCTCAGCGCGATAGCGCGTCAGCTCGGCGACCCCGGAGCCGAACAGCGCAACCCGTTTCAATTCGTCTCGCACGATTGCCTCCCGAGATCATCTTGACGACGAAGATCTGCGATCAGATCAGCGGTCGGGTCCAGTCAGCCCAACCTATACTGAGCGGGGTGCTCAGTCTCATCCCGATCTCTGATTCGAACCCCACGCGTCGGTTTGCGTACGTAACTCTGGGATTGATCGTCGCCAATGTACTCATCTTCTTCTTTATCGAACCGAGTCCACCGGGCCTAACAGACACGACGGTCAAGGCTGAGGCCTATTTCGTAACGCACTCAGCATTGCCATGCCAGCTGCCCGGCCAAGAGTGCCAATTTGCAAGGGTTGCAATCACAAACACAGGTCCAGTCGTACGCGTTCCAGACCGGAATGCCTTTTCGTTTCTCGGTGCCATGCTGTTCTCCGGTTTCATGCATGCGAGCATCCTGCACCTTGGCGGGAACATGCTGTTCTTGTGGATCTTCGGGAACAACGTCGAGGACTACCTAGGAAGAATCAAATTCGTTCTCTTCTACCTCGCTGCGATATTTGCATCAGGTCTTGCACAGATCATCCCGAATCTGCATCCAGCGTCACAAGCCTTGACACCCGCCGTCGGAGCATCTGGCGCGATCGCCGCGATACTCGGTGCCTACATCGTTCTTTATCCGCGTGCCCGCGTCCGGACACTGCTACCTCTTTTCATCATTTTCACGCTGGTCGAGATACCGGCGTGGGCTTATCTGGGAATCTGGATCGCGTATCAGATCTTTATCCCGCAGCCGGGCGTCGCGTGGCAGGCACACGTTGGAGGATTCGTGTTCGGCGTCCTCGCCATCCTGATCCTCGGGGGGCGACCTACGCCCGTCGGACAACGGCGAACAGAATGGACCTATTGATCGGTTGAAGCAGCGCGGATCTTGTCGAGGTCGGCGATGCTGTCGATCACGTAGTCGGGAGGCGGCTCGATGGAGCCGACATCTTCGGGAGCCGTCACGCCCGAAAGAACGAGGATCGTGGTCCATCCCTTGATCACCCCGCCCGCGAGATCGGTGTCGGGACGGTCTCCGATGCACGCGACGTGGCGCGATCCGTCGAGCAACTTATCGATCGCAGCCATAGTCGGAGGGTTGGGCTTACCCATCACCTCTGCCTGAGCTCCGGCCCCCTTCTCGATCGCCGCAAGGATCGACCCGGCCCCCGGCCACAACCCATCCGGCGCGGGAAAGGTTGCATCGGCGTTGGTCGCAACCAGGGTCGCCCCCGCGCGAACCGCCATGACGGCGCGCCGAAGCATCGGGTAGTCGAACTCGGGGTCCCAACCCACGATCACCAGATCGCTCGAGTGCGACTCGGGGTCCTCGTCGATCTCGATGCCCTCGTCTGTGAGTGCCTCAGACACTCCCGGTCCCCCGATGACTATCGCCCGGCGACCGGCGAACCCTCTGTCCCTGAGCACGCGCGCTGTCACGAGCCCCGACGTAAGGATCTCGGAACGATCGACGGCAACTCCCAACCCGGTCAGCTTTGAGAGGTACTGATCAACCGTAGATCGGGAGTTGTTGGTGCAGAACACGAGCTTGATCCCCGCGTTTCTCAACCGTTGCAACATCTCCGGTGCTCCGGTTATCACGCCATCGCCGCGATAGACGACGCCGTCTAGGTCACACACCAGCGCGTCGAAACCCGCGCCTATCATTGCGACCTCCCATGCCCCAACTCGATCCGTTCCACGGCGTTCGGTACTCCTCTTCCGTCAAGCCCGCGTCGGTGACCTGCCCTCCCTACGACATCATCTCGCCGTCTCAACAGGCTGCCCTATACGAACGCGATCCACACAATGCCGTTCGACTCGAACTGCCGAAGGGCGAAGGGGTCGAAAGATACGTCGCCGCCGCGGCGACCTTCCGAGAGTGGCTCGCAGACGGAACGCTTGCACGCGATGGCGAGGCGAGCCTGTACGTCTACCGGCAGGACTTCGTTGCCGACGGCAGCCCGCGCCATGTAGTGGGGGTGATCGGAGCCCTCGCCTTGGAACCTTTCGGCGAGTCCGCCGGGGTGTTGCCCCACGAGCGAACCATGGAAGGCCCGAAGGCCGATCGGCTCGCGTTGATGTCCTCCCTACCCGTGAACGTCTCGCCGATCTACGCGATATATCGCGGGGGTGGTGCAGTGACCGATTTCCTGGAGTCTCTAGATGGCCGTCCGACCGCAATGCGCTTCGAGGACGACGAGGGCATCCTTCATCGGTCCTGGGTTGTATCGGCACCCGCAGAGATCGAGCTGCTTGCTCGAGACGTTGCCGCGAGCCCGCTAGTCATCGCGGATGGTCACCACCGCTACGAGACCGCTCTCGCCTATGCATCCCAAGCCGATGCAGAAGAGGCCGGGTCGATCATGTGCTTCTGCGTCGACGCCGACACCGCACAACTCGTCGTATTGCCTTACCACCGCTTACTCAAGGGACAAGGCATCGAGGAGGCGCTCCGATCGAGCGGGGCGAAGCCGATAGAGGTCGAACCAGAAGACGCGCTTGGAACGTCCAGCGCGGAGCATCCATTCGTATTCGTGACTCCGGGGGGCGCGTACTTGATCGAGTTGTCGGACCACGATGTAGTTGCGGCAGTCGGACAACGGCATCCGTCATGGCGGAAGCTCGATGTCGTCGCTTTGCACGAAGCTCTTCTCCCCCGCATCCTTCCCGGGGCAGAAGTCACAGGGTTTTCCAAGGACAAAGACGTCGTCCTGCGGTCGGTGGTGGAAGGGACGGCGGACGGCGGAGTCCTGCTGCGACCGCTACAAGCGGCCGATGTCGTCGATGTCGCGCGCTCGGGTGAGCGGATGCCACAGAAAGCTAGTTACTTCTGGCCGAAAGCGGTTACTGGGTTGGTGTTCCACCCGCTGGCGTGAGCTCCTCGGCACGCTCGATCGTCTCGGGCTTGCACACGCGGCAGGGTGTCATCTTCTCGGCGACTGCCTCTTCGACCGAGATGGTGTCGAGGTTCTGCTTGCCGTCGAGGATCTTGCAATCGGGGCGGTGGTACACGCTGCCGCCGGCGACCACCTCGATCCGAGACTTTCCATTTGAGGAGAACTGGCTGCGAGAGAGGTTGCGCGTCAGCAAACGGTTGAGCTCATCGAGCTTCGACGTAAGGATCTCGCGCTCACCGCGGACCGTAGACAGCAGAACCAGCGTGATGCCGGTCACGATCAAACCGAGCCCCATGAACCCGCCGGATAGAAGGTATGGGAACTGACCGGTCGGGAAGTTGATGCTCGCGGCGCCGTCCCACGCCTTCCCTATGAGGACGAAGCCACCGACGATGAAGATCAATCCGAGCAGTCGCCCGAATCTGATGCGCCGGTCGGCCTCGCCGAAGACGGATTGCCACCACGCCCGCAAGCGCTTCATGCGTCTCAGCGTAGCAGGGACACGAAACTTGCTCTGGGGCCGGTGCTAGGCTCGATGGTCGCGGGAGGGCTTGTGCGGCGAACGCCGAAGTTCCTCCGTGGGCGGACTCCGGAGGGGTGGCCGGACAGGTGAAGCAATTGTGAAGAAGGCTCTGGCTGCGGTAGGCATCGCGGTCTTAGCGGCTACGTTCATGTTCCCCGGGCGTTCGTTCGCGTCGAGCTCCTCTCCGCCGACCGTCACTTGGGCCTGGTACTGGCAAGAGCAGCACTCCGAAGAGATCCAGGACCCCACCGGGAACACGTACAACGTCGAGCTCCCCAACCCTCTGTGCCCGGGGCCTCCAGGCGACATCGGCGCGGTCCAGCAAGCCTGCGCTCGCGGCCGGCTCCCGGTGGAGATCAGCCACGGCGACTATGACAATCCCGACAAGTTCTCGGCGGTCAACTTCGACCTCTCCCTGATCCCCGTGGGGTCGACGGTAAGCAACTTCACCGTCAGCTTCTTGGAGGACAAAGCCGGCTGTGCCGGCAACGACTCGAACGGCGCCCCAACTGGGTGCAACGAGACCGATCCAGTGAATATCGACGGCAAGCAGCTGCAGGCATGCGCCATCTCACAGGTCTTCGGAGCGGGGCAGGCACGACCGGTTAACGAGGCGCCGAAGTACGCGTGCACCGATCTCGATCCGGTGGCAACCCGTAAGACGATCAAGCCAAAGGGCAACGCGTCGCCGCCACCCGGACAGGATGCGAACGATCACGTCTGGACGTTCGACCTGACGCCGTTCGCTCAGAAGTGGGTCAAGACGTTCACGGTGACCACATCGATCATGATCGTGGGGCGCCCCCCCAACAACTACGACCCCAAGAACATGGATAACTCCGATAACTGGCGAGTCGTTCTCGCCGGGCCCCAGGTGAAGAACGGCGTGAAAGCCACGATCACTTACACACCGCCGGCTTCGAGCGGCACAGGAGGCACCGGCGGCTCGGGCACCGGCACCGGTACCGACACCGGAACCGGCACGTCGACGGGAACCGGCTCGACGATAGGGAGCTCTGGAACCTTGGGTGGCTCGTCGACGGGAACCGGCAGCTCGGGAAGCGGGGTGACCGGATCCGGCGGCAGCTCAACCGCCCCGAGCCCGGGGTCGACCCCCCTTGCAGCGAGCGCGCCCGCACCGACCGAGCCCGGCCTTCCGGCTTACGTGTGGCTGGCCATCCTGTGTGGCGTAGTCGGGTTCTTCCTTGTCAGAAGTGTGGTGGTCGAGTCCACCGGAGGAGCGCGGTCCAACGGCGTTCTTGCCCAGATCCGGAACGTCAACGAGCAACGGCGCGGCCCCACCGCCGAACCGTCCGCGTCTTCGGACCCCGCTCTTCCAAGTCGAGTAGCGGCACCATTTAAAGCAGTCGGGCGGGGTATCAGCTCACTGACCTCGAGGTTCTCGAAGAAGGGATGATTCCTTCATGACACGTCACAAGAGGCTGATCGGTGTCTGCGTATCCGGGCTCATGCTGCTGGTCGCAGCGGCGTGCGGACAGAAACCGGGCGTAGCCCAGCAGGGTGCGGGGGCAGCCGCGTTCGGTCTCGGTGCACTCCCGTCCGGCGCAACGGTGGACCAGAACGGAAACATCGTGGACGCGAACGGCAACGTCATCGGGTCGACGACCGGGGGCATCACCGGAGGAACCGGCTCGCTCGCGGGAGGCACTACAGGTGGGACCACTGGCGGCACGACGGGTGGAACGACCGGAGGCACTACAGGTGGTTCGACTGGGGGTAGCACCGGCTCCACCGGGGGTAGTTCAGGCGGCGACAGCACCGGTGTAACCAACGACACGATCACGATCGGGATCCACGCCCCCATCACCGGCGCGGCCCCCGTCCCTTCGAGCTCTCTGGACAAAGGCAAGGACCTCTACTTCCGGTGGGAAGCCGATCACGGTAAGTCGATCTTCGGCCGAACCGTCAAAGTCATCTTGAAGAACGACAACTACAACCCGTCGCAGGCGGTCTCGGTGTGCAAGGAGATGGTCGAGCAGGATCACGTCTTCCTGCTGGTCGGAGCGGCGGGCACGGACCAGATCCAAGCTTGTGCGAAGTACGCCGCGTCGGTCGGCGTTCCATACCTATCCAACGGCGTTACCGAGGTGGGGCTGACGAACCTCCCCAACTACTTCGCGATCTCGATGACATATCCGCAGCAGGGCCCCCTCCTCGCGCAGGAAGTCATGCACGACCTCAATGGCAAATCGAAAGTCAACGGCATGGTGCGGTTCGACACGCCGAACTTCGAGGATGCTCACCAGGCATTCGTCAATGCGATGAAACAACTGGGAGGCAAGCTCTCTTACGACAAGGCCGAGCCGAAGGAAGCCAACGACACCGACGCCGCCGCACTGATCACCGACATGAAGGCGAACGGGGTGCAGAACGCGTACGTGCTTACGTCCCCGACATTCTTCCTGCAGATGCTGAAAGCTGCCGATCAGCAGCAGTACCACCCACAGTGGCTCGGGGTCGGTTTGACTATGACGTTCGATGTCGTCGCGCAGGTCGGCTGTAACAACATGGACGGGGCACTCTTCTTCTCGCCGTTCCCCGCGTGGAGCGAACGCAACAAGTTTGACCCTCAATTCGATCAGGCGTACCAGAAGTACTACTCGGGGAGCTCCGACGACTTCGAGTTCTCGGAGTGGACACTCGGAACATTCCTGTGGAAGGCGTTCACGCTCGCCGGCAAGAACTTGACGCGAGAGGGCTTCGTCTCGGCGCTCGAGCATGCGGGCCGGATCACGACCGACCCTCAGATCGGTCCGCCGGTGGCGTTCTCTCCGACTGATCACCTCGGGGGGACCGCGGTTCACCTCGACAAGGCGACGTGCAGCGACTCGAAGTGGCACACCATCCAATCGTTCGTCTCCCACTTCTAAGCACGAGCCGGTCGACTTGGGACGAGGTCGGTCTGCTGAGGTAACTTCATAGCTTCATGAGGACAGCCATCGTCTGCGCTGCCATAGCAGTCATCTGCGCGGTCATCCTGATCCTCGGCCCGGGTGACAGGACAAGACCGAACGCGTTCATCGTCATCGGAGTGTCGCAGGGCGCGATCTATGGACTAGTTGCCATCGGTCTGGTCCTCGTCTACAAGGGCGTGCGCGTATTCAACTTCGCCCAGGGCGA
>JBHELU010000218.1:0-8840 GCA_046262955.1 Actinomycetota bacterium
ATCTGGACGAACACTTGTGCACGCGCTTCGATTACGACGAGGTTCTCGGCACGGCACTGAATCGCTTCTGTGTCCAAGCCGTGGTCGGTTACCCGCTCACGGTTTACGGCAAAGGCGGTCAGACGCGCGGCTTCCTGAACATCGTGGACACCATCCAGTGCGTACGGCTGGCCCTCGAGAACCCTGCCGGCGCCGGCGAGTACCGAGTCTTCAATCAGTTCACCGAGCAGTTCTCGGTCCGCGATCTAGCCGACCGTGTCGAGCAGGTCGGCGAGGACATGGGCATCCACGTAGAGGTCGCGGCGCTGCCGGATCCGCGGATCGAAGCCGAAGAGCACTACTACAACGCAACCCACACGAAGCTCGTCGAGCTGGGCCTGAAGCCTCATCTGCTTACCGACGAAGTCGTGGTGCACCTGCTCGAAACGATCCAGCGCTACAAGGACCGGATCCTTCTCGGCCCGATCGCGCCCAAGACCAGATGGGATCCTCGTAAATAGCTCCCTACAGGACTCACGCCTGTAGCGGCGAAAACTGCTCCCATGGGATCCAGGTTCCAGAGGTGGTGTAGCGCGCTCTTAGGCGTTGCCTTGGCCGTCGCGCCACTTGCGACGCGCCCGGCTGCAGCCGCGCCCAGCCACATCGTCTACGAGATCCGCTACGTCAAGACCGTTGGGGGAGCCGAGATCCGCGTCGAGATCCAGCGGGACACGCGTTTCGATGCGGCCAAGCAACCCGTCATCCTCACTTACTCGCCCTACAACACGATCAACGGTGCTCGGCCGGCAGCCGACGGTATCGCCGGTCGCTACAACCCGCAGGGTTATGCGCGCGCGGTTGCCGACGTGCTGGGCACGCGGGGATCGACCGGCTGCTGGGACTACGGCGGCCGCAAGGAGCAGCTGTCCGGGGTCGATGTCGTCAAATACCTCGCGCACCTCCCATGGTCTAACGGCCGGGTGGGGATGACGGGCGTCTCTTACGAGGGCACCACCGCCAACATGGTCGCCGCGACCGGGATCCCGGAACTGAAAGGCATCGTTTCGGTCGCTTCGATAAGTCGCTGGTACGGCTACGCGTACAACTCGGGCGTGCGTTACTTCGGCAACTCCAAGGTGGCGACCGACGAAGGGATCGACACGCCGCTTGACTTCGACTTTGGGTTCGGCGACACGGTGCCCACCGATCCGACAGAAGCGCATTGGACCGACGTGGCTCAGTCGCGAGCCGCAGTGTGCGACGAAGCCGAGCACACGATGCAGGGCTACAGCCGGTCGCCGGACTACGGCGCGTTCTGGAAGGACCGCGACTATCTCGCGCCGGCTCGCGCCGGGAAGTATCGAGCGGCAACGCTGATCGTGCACGGATGGCAGGACTACAACGTCAAACAGCAAGAAGGCGTCGATCTGTACCGCGCGATCAAGGTCGACGATCCGAAGACGAAGAAGGTCGAAGGCGCGCCCTTCAAGATGCTGTGGATGACTCAATCGAGTCACGCCGACGGATCGGGCTTGGGATATCAGGACCTGCTCGACGACTTCTGGGCACAGACGCTCAAGGGTGAGAACCGCGGTCTTCCCCCAAGCCATCCGGTGACGACATTGGGTCGCACGTCGAACGGTGCCGATACCGTCGCGCGCAGCGAGAAGTCATGGCCCCCGCCGTCGACACACACGCTCACGCTTCATCTCGGAAGACACTTCGATCCGATCGGCGGCGCGCCTCAGGTCGGTCCCGTCGGCAGCAACGGCGAAGTGGGCACGTTGCGGACGGCTCCTCAGAACGATGGAGCGGGGTGGGCGTTCGTGGATACCGGAACTACAAGTGAAGAGTTGACTCTGCGCGACCCACTGAACCGTGACATGGATGCAGGTGGCCAGAACGTCAGGGGCCACGGTTACTACTCGCTGTATCACGAGTCCGAACCGCTGAAGCACGACGTGCGCATCGCAGGATCGGCCTTGCTCGACGCGTGGGTCAACGCGACGACCGACTCTCAGCAGCTCGATCCATTGCTGGTCGACGTTCTGCCCGACGGCTCACTGTCATTGGTCGAGCGCGGTTTCCTGAACCTCTCGTACCGAGATGGGCTCGCACACGCAGAGCCGTCTACGGGTTGGGTGCACGGGGTGGTGACCCTCTTACCGCAGGACTACACGTTCAAAAAGGGCCACCGCATCGGCCTGATCCTGGAGGGGTCGAACACGGTGTGGGCGCTGCCGGGGGCCGCGGGGGAGCTGAGCTTCGCGGACGGCCCCGTCCAAGGTGTGACCCCCGAGGGAACAAAGCTGGAGCTGCCCGTGGTGGGGATGCCCGCTAACCCGGCATCGGCCCTGGCTCGCTGACCTCTGTTGCCGGCCCGCTTTGCAGGAGTTGGGGTCACTCGGGCGAACCTCAAACCAACCTTTAGCCCTCAGCGATCCGGAGGCGGACGATGCGCAAGACCATCACTTCAGTTCTGGTGGGACTTCTCGTAGCGGGAGCGATGGCGACCGCTGCTCAGGCCAAGCCGGTTGGTGGCTCGTACGACGAGACGCTGGCCCCGTTCCCGAAGCTTGCCGCGTGGGGGGACCCCGCAGGCATCACCCAGCCCAGCTGCCTTGCCGGTCAATCCGGTGTGAACTGGAATGCGCACGACTTCACGGCCCCCGGTAACGGCACACTGATGGCGTCGATGAAGGGCTTCACGGGTGACTGGGACCTCTTCATCCTGAACGACCAGGGTGATCGGGACGCGCCACTTGCAATGAGTGAGAACGACCAGACCGAAGGCGGCGCCGCTCCCGAAGAAGAGGTCAAGCTCGCATTGAAGAAGGGTCAGAAGGTCCAGATCGCTCCATGCAACTGGGCCGGTGCGCCGCAGGCGACCGTGAACTACATGTTCATGCCGGCCAAGAAGAAGTAACGACTCAAGAAAGCGCTTCCACCACCGCGTCGGCGACTTCGTCCGTGCGGGCGGGATCTTTAGTCCCGGGCATGTCTGCCGTACGGATGGCCCCTTTGTTCAGCGTTTGAGCGATCGCACTTTCGAGTGCGGTCGCTTTCGCGTGTAGGCCCAGATGGCGAAGCATCAGGACGGCCGACAGCATCATCGCGATCGGGTTCGCGATGCCCTTGCCGGCGATGTCCGGGGCCGACCCGTGCGTCGGCTCGAAGACGGCGTGCTCCTTGCCCCAGTTCATCCCCGGCGCGAACCCAAGTCCTCCGATCAAGCCCGCACATAGGTCCGAGATGATGTCTCCATAGAGGTTGGGGAGGACGATCACGTCGTAGTCGTTCGGCTGCCGCGCGAGCCACATCGCAAGCTCGTCCACCTGGATGGCTTCGAAGCCGACGTCCCGATAGTCCTCCGAGTGCTTGAGACCCGTCTCGAGCCACACCCCGTCGGAGAACCGCATGATGTTCGCTTTGTGCCCGAGCGTCACCTTCCGTCTGCGGTTCCTCTTGGCGAACTCGAAGGCGAAGTCCACGATGGCTTGCGTGGCAGATACCGAGATCGGCTTGATCGAGACTCCGGTGTCTGCCGACATCTCGAACCCCTGGTTCCATGAGAGGTAGCCGCGCAGCTTGCGCATCTCTGCCGAGCCCATCTCGAATTCGATCCCCTCGTACAGGTCCTCCGTGTTCTCCCTAACGACGACCAGGTCGACCTCTTCGAAGCGCGACGGGACACCCGGGAACAAGCGGCAGGGACGAACGCTCGCGTAGAGATCCAGTTCTTGCCTCAGAGCGACATTTATCGATCGGAATCCTGTGCCAACCGGTGTCGTGACTGGGCCTTTAAGGGCAACGCCGGTCTCGCGGATCGACTCGAGGACATGTGGAGGCAGGGGGCTTCCGTGGGTCTCGATCGCCGGAAGGCCGGCTTCGTGAACGTCCCAATCGATGCCCGCGCCCAACGCGTCGACGGCTCTGCGCGTCGCAGCCGATACCTCGGGGCCGATCCCGTCGCCTGGGATAAGGGTCACCGTGGTCATGGCTCCCACAATACGCAGCCAAGGTGGAGCCCTGCTCTGAGGAGCGAAGGCGCTAGCGATAGGGATCCCGACTCGGCATTGGCGGAGCCATAGCGCGCCGTGGGCCTCATGTAGGTCGTGCAACCTTTTAGACACGCGCGTCGTCATAAGTGGCAGCCCCGCTATCCGAGGCGGAGCAAAGCGTTGGCTCTATTGTTTCGCTCGGGTGGGCTTCTCGATGGCGGGGAGCCGAGAAGGAGGGGATCGTGTCCAACAACAAGCGCAAGTTAGCGGTCGTCGTCGCGCTCGCGATGGCAACGTCTGCACTCATGGTTCTTTCTCCCAGCGGAGCGCGGGGGGCCTCCTCGGATTGCCCGACCGCCGTCTCCACCTCGGAGATCCACAACGGAATGACTGGCTACGGGCTCACCGTCTCTCAAGGCACGACACCGGAACGGTTCACGGTCAAGTTCTTGGGTGTCTTGAGCGATGGGATCGCGCCGGGTGTCGACCTGATCATCGCGGACGCGTCTTCGCCCGCTATCGATGATGCGGGGGTCTGGGCCGGGATGTCGGGCTCACCCGTTTATCTGGACGACGGACGACTGGTTGGTGCCGTCTCCTACTCGCTGAGCTACGGCCCATCCTCGGTCGCCGGTCTCACGCCTGCCGAGGACATGCAGAAGGTCCTTCAGTACACAGATAAGCCCTCGCCCGGGCAGCACATCGGCTACTACTACGGCTATTACGGCTACGCGCGGACGGCGCGGCCCGACGCCGAGATGCGTACAAGGATCGCCCGCTCCGGGGAGAGAGCACCGTCGAGCGTCGGCCATTTCAGATTGATGAAGACGCCGCTAAGTGTCTCGGGGCTGAATCCGAAGGGCATGCGCAAACTGTCCCACGCCATAGATAGGAACCACCTGCCCTTCATCCCCTATGCAGGATCCTCCGCGTCGTCGACGCCTGCGGATTCGGGAGCGACCCCTCAACCGGGCGACAATTTCGCGGCAGCGATCTCCTATGGGGACATCACGTTCGCCGGGATCGGCACTACGACGTTCGATTGCGATGGGAAGGCCGTTGCTTTCGGTCACCCCTTCTTCTTCAGCGGGCCAACTGCCCTCGGCGCCAATCAGGCGGACGCGATCACGATCATCAGTGACCCGTTCGAGAGCTACAAGCTGGCGAACGTTGGTGCCTTGATCGGGACTGTCGATCAGGACCGACTTTCGGCCATCCGCGCCGACCTCAGCTCTATGCCTGCGACCATCCCAGTCACATCCACTTTTACGGCAACGGACTATCAGCGCACGCAGCAAGGCGAAAGCGACGTCGTGGTTCAAGACTTCATCCCCGACGTGACGCTGTATCACATGGCCGACAACCTGGCGGTGGTCTTCGACCAATTCGGGGCCGGTAGCTCCTCGATCCATTGGACGGTTACGGGCAAGAGAGAAGACGGTTCTTCGTGGGAGTTGGATCGCAGCGACACGTTTGCATCGGAGTACGACATCCCGTTCGCATCGTTCTACGAGTTGCTCGACGAGCTCTACTCGATCGAGTACCAGGACTTCGAGAACATCACGTTCACCGGGATAAACGCCAGCGGAACCGTCGAAAAAGCGCTCAACTACTACAAGATCGGGCACGTCGAATGGAGCATCGACGGGTCGGACTTCAGAAGCGGACGGCACCTCCACGTGTCCCCTGGGGACGTCGTCTCGCTGCAGGTGACGCTCAAAGACGACGACGATGCAACGCCAGACGTTGTTGTGCCGATGACGCTGCAGATTCCCGACAAGAGAGTCAAGACCAGTGAGATCCAGATCACCGGCGGCACGCGAAGCAGTCGCTTCACGTGCTTCGGGGGCCGGGGTTGCGGACGCAACAACCGTCCCAAGACGTTCGACGAACTACTTGCGCAGTTGCAGAACGCGCCGCACAACAGCGACCTGACCGCCTCGTTGATAGTGGGTCGAAACGTAAAGGCGCAAGACGTCGAGGGTCAGGATCGAGTGGTCAACGGACGCCGGATCCTCTTTATCGTCCCCAAGCACGGTTCCAAAGGAGGGGACAAGATCTCGGGAGGCGGATCGTCCGGCTCGGCAGGCTCCGGCTCCAAGACCAAGTAACGACCGGGACAGACTTTCTTCGCGTTCTGCCCCCATAACCCCGCTGCAGGCTGTCACGCCGGGTAACGGCTTGATATGTATGTCGCGTCGTTCGTAAGCACTCGAACAAGGGGGAGGCGTGGCGACAACCCAGGGGCGGACGGGGCTGGACGGATTCTTCAAGATCTCAGAGCGGAACTCCACAGTGCGAACCGAGGTGGTGGCGGGCGTCGCGACGTGGCTGACGATGGCCTACATCCTGTTCGTCAATCCGTCGATCCTGGGAAACCTCCCGGATCGCGCGCACACGACGCTTGCATTCCCCCAGGTATTGACGGTGACGGCTCTCGTCGCCGGTGTGATGACTCTGGCGATGGGGCTGTGGGCGAATTACCCCTTCGCCTTGGCCGCCGGCCTTGGGCTCAACGCGTTCGTCGCGTTCACCTTGGTTCTCGGACGCGGGCTCACGTGGCCGGAGGCGATGGGCGTGATCGTGATCGAGGGCCTCGCGATCACGGTCCTGGTGCTGACCGGGTTCAGAGAGGCGGTCCTGAACGCGATCCCGTTGGATCTGAAGAAAGCGATCGGGATCGGCATCGGATTGTTCATCGCGCTGATCGGGTTCGTTAACGCAGGCATCGTGTGCGGGCAGGTTAAGTCTGCGTCGTGCGCCGAGGCAGCCCCGACCGTCGTCGCGCTGAACCCCAACCTGCGTCATTGGGGGATCTTCGTATTCATCCTCGGGCTCGTGATCACTGCGACGCTCGTAGCGAGGCGAGTGCGCGGTGCTTTGCTCATCAGCATCGTCGTCTCGACCGTTGTTGCAATGATCATCAACGAGTCGAAGCACCTCGCGATCTGGCATGACGGCATCGCAGCGGTTCCTCACAAGATCTTCGCGTCGCCCGACTTTGGGTTGGTCGGCAACTTCTCGTTCAACGTCTTCCATGTGCTCGGCGTTGCGAGCGCGATCGCAGTGATCCTTGCAGTGATGTTGTCGGACTTCTTCGACACGATGGGAACCGTCGTTGGCATCGGAGGCGAGGCCGGTCTTCTGGACGGGGAAGGCCGTCTGCCTGGGATCAATCGCGTGCTGCTCATCGACTCGCTGGCCGCGGCAGCCGGCGGAGCCGCGTCGGCATCGTCGAACACCACTTTCATCGAAAGTGCTGCCGGAGTCGCAGAGGGGGGCCGGACGGGACTGACCGCGGCCGTGACCGGCATCTTGTTCCTCGCCGCGCTGTTCATCTCGCCGATCGCAGGCGTGATCCCGCCCGAGGCGACGGCACCCGTCTTGGTCATCGTCGGTTATTTCATGACGACACTCGTCAAGGACATCGACTGGGGAGACCCAGGCATCGGCATACCTGCATTGCTGACCGTGACATTGATGCCGTTCACGTTCAGCATCACCAACGGAGTGGGGGCCGGCTTTGTCTCTTACGTCGCGATCGCGATCCTGCGCGGGCGCTGGCGTGACGTTCACCCATTGCTCGTGATCGTGGCCGGCGTCTTCGTCTGGTATTTCGTCCATGGGGTTATCTGAGCTCTAAAGAGTTGTCGTCGACCGACGCGGACGCGCCCCTGGTGGTAGTCGCGCTCGGCGGCAACGCGATCCAGGATCCACAGGGCGACGACTCGGTCGAGTCCGACTTCGCGCGCACGGCGCGGACTGCCGAAGTTCTGGCTCAGGTGGCGGTCTCGGGGTGGCGGCTCGTCGTCACTCACGGCAACGGCCCCCAGGTGGGCAACCATCTGTACCGAACCGAGCTCGCTTACGAAGACGCCGCCGTTCCGCTGCTTCCGCTCGACGTGTGCGTAGCCGACACTGAAGGTGGAATGGGTTACATGCTGCAGCAGTGCCTTGCGAACGCCTTTGCCGCGGCCAACCTTCCGGCTGTCGCAGTAGCTCTTGTCACACAGGTGCTGGTGGATCCGGCCGACCCCGCGTTCGAGTCTCCGAGCAAACCCGTGGGCGAGATCATCGGGGACGACCGTGTCCTGGATCTACAGGCCCATGGATGGGTGCTGGTCGAGGACAAGAGGCGCGGGGGATGGCGGCGCGTCGTTCCGTCTCCCGACCCGAAGGAGATCGTCGAGGCTGGGGCGATCGAGGCTCTGGTTGGTGACGGGGTGATGGTCATCGCAGCCGGAGGCGGTGGTGTCCCAGTCGTGCAAAACGCCGACGGCACGTTGAGTGGGATAGCCGCGGTTGTCGACAAAGACCTGGCTTCTGCTTTGCTTGCGATCGACCTCAGGGCGGACGCGTTGCTCATCCTGACCGACGTCGATTCGGTTCGACTGCGGTACGGGACGTCCGACGAGCGACCTCTGGGCGAAGCTTCGGTGAAGAACGCTCGCGAGCTGCTCGAAGCCGGTGAGTTCGCGCCGGGCAGCATGCGTCCGAAGGTCGAAGCTGCGTGCCGCTTCGCCGAGGCAACCGGACGGCCGGGGATCATCGCCGCGATCGAAGACGCGCCGGACGCCCTTCAAGGCACGAAAGGGACGCGTATCACCGCGGAGTGAAGCGGCTCACTGCCAAACCGCACCCGAATGCGGTGTGGTGCGCCGATGTTGCGACGGCTTGGATGCCTCGTCTTGATAGGGATCGCATGGAGCGCGGGACCGGTGGCTGCGGCGACCGCGCCTGCTCTTAGACCACCCGTGTACGGAGCGATCGAGCGCGGCTTCGAGGCTCCCCAGAAGACGTACGGGCCGGGGCATCGTGGAGTGGACCTCGCAGCTCCGCCCGGCACGCACGTCGCTGCGG